>JABBNV010000171.1 GCA_019352125.1 Acidobacteriota bacterium
CGTATTGCATCGAAGAAGAACTTATCCTCCGACGCCGATTCGAATTCCCAGCGAGCGTTGGAGCGGGGGATATGCTGGCGATTCCCAACACCGCGGGCTACCTGATGCACATCGTGGAAAGCGCATCGCACCAGTTGCCGCTGGCCGCTAACGTTTTGTTGGCGGGAGAAGATACGGTGCTTGACGAGATTGATCTTCCGTCATCCGCGCATTTCTAACTTGGGCGTTTATTGCTATCGATAAATCCGTATGAATGCCCGAACAACGGCTGTTGATTGTGGGGAGATGGCAATGATTAGTCTCATTAATAATGCTGGACGTGAACGCGGACCCTTCTTAACGAGTACTGACTTCGGTTGCCGACGGCTCGTAGCTCCAGGGGTGTAGTTCTGATGTGGTTTTCATTTGGCCTTAGCTCTGACTCACGCAGCTCACAGCTGATCAACGCCATTACGCGCGAGGAGTAAATTGTCCTTTTGAGCTTGGGCATTCAGGGAATCAATGAGGGAAGCCACGTTCGGAATTTGTGGGGTCTGGCTATCCCCGGGACCGAGCGAAGTACTTTTATGCAATATATATTCAGTGCCAATCTGGGCATTGAAGGCAAAGACGTCACCATCGAGCAAACTGGCGACAAAAAATTCCGTGTCGCTGTCCCAAGAGTTATTTTCCTCGGGCACTATGACCCTGAGTTTGAGTTGGTTTCTGAAAACAATGGGGTACTGAGGTGGGTGACGCCCGAGGTGAATAGCGTTCAAATGATCAATAAAATCCTGAATTCCGATGAGCAACAGAAATACATTGACTCGAATTCTACGATTCTTAGGGATCACGGCAAGAACTTTTACACCGGAATAATCCACAGCATTGATCCGGAGGGAGTCGTGAATTTCGACTTCAAATAGTGCAGCGGTTCCGTTGCGCCGGGCCCACCCAACAATCCGTGATCGCACCGCGGTCTTCTGAATCGAAAATACTGTCTTAACCGCCGAACGCTGCAAGCAGTACCCACAACGCTGCAGCGTCCAACAGCTAATTTGCAACCGCAAGCACAAAATCAACGCTCATTCGACGATGGCTTGTGCCTAAACGGCGGATTTGGCTGGCCATCATGTGCAGGAAAGACTCAGCTGCGTCTTCTGCGTTTTCGGGTACCAGCGGTACATGCCGCAGAACGCCTCTGGCTGCAGCGATGGCAGCGTCCGTCCGCCGGATCAAGAACCAAATGCAGGCACTGGTGGCTATCAGTGCAGCCACGGCTACGCCGGCGGCTGAATAGGCTGCTAACGACGTAAGTTCAAGAATGCCAGCCAAGAGCACAAGTGGAAAAGAGATGTGTTCCAAGGTTGTCAGAGCCCGCACAGCCGATGAATATTGCGGCAAAATGACCCAGCTAATCAACACAATCAGCAGGAGCACTGAGGCGACCACCATGACCCATTTGGGGATGCGCAGACGGGCAGTGCCGCGTTTCCTTGTCACAGGTACACCGCGCCTATCCGGAACGGCTGGCAGGATAGGCCCGCTATCTTCCGCTCGCTTCGAGTCTATAGTCCTCCCCTCGCGTCATTGAGGCGGTCTGGAACAGAGAGAATGCGCGGATTGGCATAACTATTTAGTTGAGACTAGCTGCTCTGGGGCCCTGAAATTAGGGCTGAAAGACCCAGCTCTAATCCACCTGGGAACCAGTACTCTGATGACAAGCCCTAAGATTTTGCGACACTGTACTCCATCGGAAGAAGGAGCCACCATGAATGGTGGCCAGGTACCAGCATGAGATTTCTCCACAACGCTCCTCGCTTCCTGTTTTTTACCGGCAAGGGCGGGGTAGGCAAGACTTCCGTAGCATGTGCCGCGGCAGTCGCTCTGGTCCGGACGGGCAAGAGAGTCCTGCTCGTCAGTACTGATCCTGCCTCCAACGTGGGGCAGGTTTTTGGCTTGTTGGTAGGCAACACGGTCACCCCCATCCCCAACATCCCTGGACTCTCTGCGCTGGAGATCGACCCGGAACAAGCTGCAGCGGCTTACCGAGAGCGGATTATCGCTCCGGTTCGGGACGTGCTGCCGGAGATTGAGGTGGCAGGCATTGCGGAAAGCCTGTCAGGTTCCTGTACCACGGAGATCGCCTCTTTCGACGAGTTCACCAACCTGTTGGCTGACGACACGGCTTACGGCGAGTATGACCACATCATCTTCGATACAGCACCCACCGGCCACACCATTCGTTTGCTGCAGCTGCCTGGTTCGTGGACAGAATTTCTCGCAACCGGCAAGGGAGATCCTTCATGCCTGGGCCCGCTTTCCGGGCTTGATAAGCACAAGCAGGTGTATGCCAAGGCGGTTCAAGTCCTCACGGACCAGGATAAAACACGCCTGGTGCTGGTAACCCGAGCGCAAATTTCGTCCCTGAAGGAGGTTGAGCGGACGTATCTGGAACTCAACCAGATTGGAATCAGCGGAGGGTACCTAGTGGTCAACGGCGTCCTGCCTCGGGACGCTGGTCAGGACGAGTTGACGCGTGCAGTGCTTGCCCGCGAAACCGCAGCTCTGGCATCGATTCCGAAGTCTGTTGCGAAGCTGCCACGTGATTTCCTGACTCTAAAAACGGGCAATATGGTGGGAATCGCGGCACTCGAGTCCCTGTTCACCACCTCCTCAGGCCTCGACGTCGCCCGTACATCGCTAACCCCTGACATTGAAGACGCGCCACTGATCGCTCTGGTGGATGAGCTGGAACTCGACGGCCACGGCCTGATTATGTGCATGGGGAAAGGAGGGGTTGGGAAGACCACCATCGCTGCCGCTATCGCCCTAGCCCTTGCAAAACGCGGGCACACCGTCCACCTCACCACCACGGATCCAGCCGCCCACCTGACCGAGACCCTGCATGGATCCATCCCCGGCTTGACCGTTTCACGCATCGATCCAGAAGCGGCCATTACCGAATACAGAACCCATGTGATGGCCACCAAGGGACGGAATATGGACGACGACGGGCGTGCGGCCCTCGCTGAAGACCTGATGTCGCCATGCACGGACGAGGTGGCAGTATTTAGGCAATTCTCCAAGGTGGTGCATGAATCCAGACGGCACTTTGTGGTGATTGACACCGCCCCCACCGGCCACACACTACTGCTCTTGGATGCTACCGGCTCCTACCACCGGGAAATATCGCGTCAGATGGGTGACACTGTGGGGTTCGTGACGCCGCTGATGCGGCTTCAGGACCCAGCGCAGACCAAAGTCCTTCTGATCACGTTGGCTGAAACGACGCCGGTGCTCGAGGCTGAAGCATTGCAGGCAGATCTTGAACGCGCCGGGATCCATCCTTGGGCCTGGGTCATTAACAACTCGATAGCCGCAGCCCACCCCCGCACGGCGTTCTTGCAGGCTCGTGCCGCGGGAGAGGTTAGCCAGATCGAGAAGGTGAGCTCCCTGACACGCCGTGTTGCTCTGGTTCCGTTACTGGCCGCAGAACCAGTCGGCGTAGAGAAACTCACGGCGCTTACCGCTGGGAGTGCAGCGCCCACTGTCCCTTTGGAGACAGCTCGGCGAAAAGACTGATCCGCCTGCCCTGATCTGTGGCGCTAGATGGACTGGTGATAGCCAAAAAACTCGTGGTCGTTGTTGTAACCGCCTAGGCCACTGCCGACGTCGTCGAAGTTTTCAACGAATTCAATGCCCTTAATCCACTTGACCAGTTTAAAGCCAAGTTGGGTCTCGTTGCGCAAGCGCAGGGGAGCGCCGTGACCAAAGGAGAGCAGGTCGTCATTCATGTCGTACGCGAGCATGGTCAGGTGGTAACTCATCTGCTCAATGGGCGGGGCGTCATAGTAGATGCCACCCTCAGGACCGGCCGCGAAGGAGTAGAAAACCACCCATTTCGCCTCGGGTTTGGGCTTGGCGAGGTCAAGGATGGTCTGCATGGAGACTCCGCCCCACTTTGCCACGCCGGACCAACCCTGGATGCAGAAATGCTGGGTGATCTGCTCGTGGTGCGGCAGCGCGCGCAACTGTCCCAAGTCAAGCTCCACCGGGTTTTCAACCAGCCCATTGATGCGCAGTTTGTAGCCCGCGAAACTACCCGCCTGAAGCTGCTTGTATTCTTCGGTTTCCGGATACTTTCCGTTGTGCCAGAAGTACGGGGAAATATCCTTTTCCGTGTATTGTCCTGGCTTTGAATCGATGTGTTCAAAAAGGCGCTGGGCAGGTCCGATGAGGGCGTAGCCCACTTTTTGCACCACCCGCGGATGCCTGTACGTGAAGGGGGTGGCCGCCACCCACATGAAGATCACCACAAGCATAGAAGCGGCAAAGATCCAGAAACCTACCCACGAGTCATCATTCCGTGACGCATACATGTGATTGAGGTTGCGCAACGCTCCTGTGGTGAGCACCAGCGTTACGTGTATGACGATGAACAAGATAAACCAGCAGAGCACCAAAAAGTGCAGAGACCTGGCCACCTGGATGCTGAAGTAGGTGCTGATGGCGCGAAATCGGGTAGACAGGGCTGGAGACATACCCAGCCCGGTAATCAGGGCTGCTGGTGCGGCGATGAACACGGTGATGAAGTACGCCAGCAGTTGCAGACCGTTGTAATTGACCCAGCCGGATTCTTGCGGCCAGTCCAGCGAGAGGTACTGAATAGCCACGGACAGGGAATTGGGGAATATGTCCCAGCTCAACGGAACCAACCTCATCCACTGGCCTGTAGTGAAGATCAGGATGAAAAAGACGATGCCGTTGAGCAGCCACAACGTATCAATGCCGAGGTGCCACCAGCGTGCCAGCCCAATAGAGTGGCGTCGTCCGGGCAGGCCAACTCCGTCGGGAAGCGTGATCGAATCCGCCTTGGCTGTATAGAGGGGATCGACGGGTACCGGCTTTTGGATGCGGAACCAATCCTTGCCGGGGGTTGAATGCCTGGTCCAGTAAAGTCGCGGATGGTCGGACAAGATTGTCGCCCCGGAGCGGATGATGAAGATCATGAAGAACAGGTTCAGGAAGTGTTGCCAGCCCAACCACGCCGGCAATCCAACGGGTGCCCCGTCTGGGAGGGGAGACGTGCCCGGATAACGGATCAGGAAGTCCTGGACGCCCGGCAAACTACGGATGCCTTTGGCGACGGCGACCCCGATGATCAACAGCAGCAAGCCGATGGGGATGAGCCAGAGCAGGTTGAACCACTTTCCGTGACGCACCTGAATTCGGGGTGCCACGCCGTATTGGGGCGGAACGCCGCCAGCCCAATGTTCGTCCACCTTGCTGTAGTGGCTGCTGTCTAGTTCGGTTCGGAAGCTCCGCCGAATCTCATCCGTGTTGTTGTTGGCTGCAATATTCCGGTGTTCGCCAGGTGACGGTTCCATGCTTGTGAGCGTAGACCGGATTTGTGAAATTGAGACCGAATTTTGCGAAATAATTCGACTGCACGCGGAACTGGTCGTGCCGATACGACTCGATTGTGCGCACCTTAGGATGATGTCAAGTAAACCTTGGGCAGACCCAACCTTGTTCGTTGTGGCGAGAAAGGAATGCCTATACACGAAGGCAGGTGTTCCAAAGGTCGGGAGTTTGACTCCTGCAACTCATTGCTTGGATTCGCGTCACTGAACAACGGAGAAGTTCTAGTGTTTCGGCAAGCGGCGGGCAGACTCGCCTCTTGACGTCAGAGCTACTGGGTTTGCGAGTGCATCACGTTGCACACGTCCGCCGTGGTCATCGGGCTGCGGGACGGAGCACAGCGAGTTTTTCACAAGGAATAATAAGGTACCCACCCCAGCGGTGGTCGGAGCCTGGCAGGAAAACGGTCTTGGCAGAGGTCTTGGCAGAAAATGTGCGCTGGCGGTGCCGACCTGACGCAACAGCCCACATGACGGATACGTGGTTCCCCTCGCGGGCAACCACGTATCCGTGGATCTCGATGCCGGCATCCCTGACCACCACCCGCGCGGCCGTTACCTGCGGGCCCCCGATGATCGGGTATGAGGTGGCTCAACCTGACTCAGAGTTACCCATTTCGTTGTCGTTCTGGCCACTATTTGACCACTAGGTCTTCATCGGAAGCGGTCACAGGCGGCCCAAGGGGTTTGGGGTTGTCC
>JABBNV010000172.1 GCA_019352125.1 Acidobacteriota bacterium
CGTTCCAGCGCAACGTCAAACTCGCCGTCGAACGCGCCGGACAAGATGGCATCAGCCATGTTATTGATTTCTGGCGCGCCCGGCGGCTCTGCTACCCCCGCCACCACATGGGAAACCTGCGCCGTATCCTTGCCGGCCTTGAAAAATGCGGCAATACGTTCCGGTTCTGCCTGAGTGGCGGCCCGCAATGCGTATAGCCGCCACAAAGCGCCGGGTAAAGATCTGGCAGGGCTTTGTGCCCAGAGCTCCGCGATGGACTCCAACCCCTGCTGATCTGCTAGCTTCACCAACCGCTTGGTTACCTCCGGATCATCACTCTTGCGTCCGTGGTGTACCAGCGCTTGAGCCGCCAGGTGGGCGGCCTCGGAGACGCGAGCCGGGTCCGGCCCCCCTGCAAAAGGGTCAAAGTCTGCTGGCGCAAACAGCATGGGCTTGTGGTGCCGGGGTACTGGAGATCCTGCTGACTCGCTCATGGCTCGACACTACTCCTAGGACGATGTCGCATAAAGGGATTTGCGGATTCTTGGCTCGGCTCCTCAGTGCGCTATTCTTGGTAGCGTTCGCTGCCCATTCGGTGGTGGAATGGTTGGCGCCTTTAGCTCAGTTGGTAGAGCATCGGACTTTTAATCCGTGGGTCGTGGGTTCGAGCCCCACAGGGCGCACCACGGCTGGCTAGTTAGCCACCAATGGAATCCAGTTCAGCCATAGCGTCTGCGGGGAGCTGCAGTGCAGCGCTGGCAATGTTCTGGCGCAGATGATCAACGGATGATGTGCCCGGAATCAGCAGAATGTTCTCCTTATGGTTCAGCAGCCAAGCCAATGCCACAGCCATGGGAGTGGCTTCCACGCGGGTGGCAACGTTAAGCAACGTGGCTGATTGCAGTGGCGAAAATCCGCCAAGTGGGAAGAAAGGCACAAAGGCAATCCCTTGTTCCGCCAGTGATTCCAACAATTCTTCATCCACTCGATTCGCAACGTTATACAAGTTCTGAACGCACACCACGGGGGCAATACTTTGCGCCTCGCTTACCTGCTCTGCGGTGACATTGCTGACACCCAGATGATTGATCAAACCTTCTGACTGAAGCTCTGCCAACGCGGTAAATGGCTCTTCGATGGATCCTGAGGTCGGTGCCTCTACGCTTCCTACACGCAGATTCACCACGTCCAGTCTCGCTAGGCCAAGGTTGCTCAGGTTCTCCTGAACTGCCTGGCGCAACTCGGCGGGGGAGAGGGCATGTGGCCACCCGCCCTGTGCGTCCCGGCGCGCGCCCACCTTGGTAACAATGTGGAGATTGTCCGCGTACGGGTGGAGTGCCCGTCGAATCAACTGGTTAGTGATGTGCGGGCCGTAAAAGTCTGAGGTGTCAATATGGGTGATGCCAGCCTCAACCACTGCGTGCAGCACGTTGATGGCGGCTTGTTCATCTGCGGGCGGACCAAAAATTCCGGGACCGGAGAGCTGCATTGCGCCGTAACCCATGCGGCTCACAGTTACGTCATCGGCCAGCGGGAAAGTACCGCCGGGGAGTGTGCTATTCATGGTGCTCCTTCGAATTCTGTGCACGGGCCATATTGGGGGCCCAGCTTCAGCTTGGTGTACATTCCTGACGGTCACCAGAGACCTAGCGGTCCTAGGATCCGCCGTCCGTGCGTGGCCGGGCGGAATCCGCCAGCAGCTCAAGAATGTGTCGGTACTCCTGGCCGGTAGCTCGGGTCATGCCGAGCTCGCAAGTTCGGTTACAGGAGGCGTGGGCGGCGGCATTAAGTTCGACGACGTCAGCAGCTTCGGGTGCGGTGGCGGCGGCGGTCAGTTCAGGGTGGAGCATGCCACGCTCTCCGGCGAAGGCACAGCAGCCCCAATTTTCCGGCACGTGAACTACATCTGCTACGGCGGCTGCCACGTGATTGAGAGAGCTGTCCAGACCCATCCGCACCGAGGAGCACGTGGGGTGCATTGTCAGCGATGGGAGCTTTCGCAACTGTGGCAGTAGTGGAAGTAAACGCTCCGCCGCGAACTCTACGGCGTCAATGACCCGCAGTGTCGAGTTGCCCTGGGCAGCATGATTTTCTAGTGCGTGCCTGATCCCCTCCGTGCAGGACGATGCGTCGCAAATTATGGGAAGTCGGCCGCCGTCGCTCGCTTCGATTAGCGCTGTCACGGTGCGTTGTTGCATGCGCTCCAGCCCGGATTTCATCCCTTTGGATGACCAGGGTGTGCCGCAACAGAGGGAGTCAATAGTGGCCGGGATCAGGACGCTGATTCCCGCAGCAGCACAGAGCTCCTCAAAGCTGACTTGCACCCCGCTGGTGGACGCATCCGTGGGTCCAAACATGGTGGCCGTACAGGAGGGAAAGTATACGGCCTCCGGTTTTTGAGTGGGTGCGGGGCGACGTCGTTTGCTACCACCTGCGGGCAGTTCTGGCGAGTAGAGCGGTACGGTATCCGCGCCCAGGAGGGACCTGGCAGCCTTGTTGACACCGGAGATCAGTGGCAAGGGGATGTGCGGGGCAGCGCTTAGGGCAAGGCCAGCGGCTCGGGTAGTGCCCGCCCAATGGTCTGCTGCCATGGCCCACCCGGCTTGGGCTATCTTGGGTGCGGATTCTTGCCGGAGCGTCTTCACTAGGGTTCCCGTGTTAATCCCTACGGGGCACGCCGTTTGGCACATGCCATCCACGGCGCAGGTTTGTACTCCGGCGTATTCGTAATCCCGCTCAAGTTCCGCAACTAGCGCGCCGTCTCCCGCCATTTTTGCCGCCTCAATGGAGCGCAAGGTGACAATGCGTTGGCGCGGCGTCAGGGTCAGGTCTCGGCTGGGGCACACGGGCTCGCAGTAGCCACAGGAGACACACCGATCCACCTCTTCAGCGACGGGGGGAGCAGTCTTGATGTGGTTCAAGTGGGCCGTCGGATCGTCGTCCAGGAGAACGCCCGGATTCAGCACTCCCGATGGGTCAAAGAGTTCCTTGATTCGTCGCATGACCCCATAGAGCTCGTCGCCAAATTGGCGCCGTACAAATGGTGCCATGACCCGTCCCGTGCCGTGCTCAGCTTTGAGCGAGCCGCCAGCTCCAAGCACTAGGTCCACCATGTCCTCCGTGAAGGCACTGTATCGATTCAGCTCCGCTGTGGTTGCGAAGCCATCGGTGAGCATGAAGTGGATGTTGCCGTCCTTCGCGTGCCCAAAAATGACTGAATTGGCGTAGGAATACTTGTCGAAGAGTGTGCCCAGAGCTGCACAGGTTGTGCCCAGTTCCGGTACCGGAACCACAATGTCTTCGAGCAGAGCCGTGGTCCCGGACGGGCGTGCCCCGGCAATAGTCGCATAGAGTCCCTTGCGAAGTGTCCACAGTTGGCTGCGCAGCGCCGGGTCGGACTGGAAGGCCAGCCCGGGTTCGGTACCTGCCTTGGCCAGAACGGCCAGGCCCTGCTGCCGCTGCTGCGCTAAATCCTCCGCGGAGTTGCTGTGATACTCGATCAGCAGGGCTGCGTGGTTGGCTACGCTGAGGTTCGCCACAGCAGCGGGTGTGTTGGGCAACGTCTGGCCCACTCGCAAGGAGGCGGAATCCATCAGCTCAACGGTGGCAGCGCCGGAGGCAACAATTTCTGGCAGCACCGCGTTTGCGCTCGCGAGGTCTCGAAAGACAACCAAGCCGCTACTGATCTGGCTCCGCTTCTCCACGGTGCGGAAGGTAGCGGACGCAACAAAGCCAAGGGTGCCCTCGCTGCCCACCAGCAGATGAGCAAGAATCTGGCTGGCGGAATCAAAATCCAACAGTGAATTGAGGCCATACCCCATGGTGTTTTTCATGGCGTATTGAGCCTGAATCTTGGCCGTCGCCGCGGCACTGGAGCGCACACGCTGTGCTAATTCCAGCAGCCCGTCATGCAACTCAGGTTCCTGGGCCCGCAGCTGAGCATCCGCGTCCGGTGCACCAGTATCTACAACGGTTCCGCTGGGCAGTACTGCCACCAGGGATTCCAGAGTCTGGTAGGCGTTATCCGTAATTCCGCATTCCATTCCGGAAGAATTATTGGCGACGACGCCACCCACCGTGCACGCAATTTCACTGGCGGGATCGGGCCCAAACTTACGGCCATATCCAGCCAACCTCGCATTGAGTGCCCGCACGGTGACGCCTGGCTGAACCCTAACTCTGGCACCGTCGTCGAGCACTTCAATGCCCTTGAAATGTTGCCGTACATCTACCAGAGCCGCGTCCGTGACCGCTTGCCCGCTCAGGCTAGTGCCGCCAGAGCGGAAGGTAAGCGAGACCCCGTTGAGGGTGCTTGCGGCGAAGAGCCGGCCAACTTCTTCAGCATCACGAGCAGTGATGACCACCTGGGGCGTGAGCAGAAAATGAGAGGCATCGTGAGCATTGGCATGGCGATCGATGGCCCTGGTGGACACCTGAGCGGGGTCCGCCACGGCAGTGCGGAAAGCGGAAAACATAAAAGGCACCTTCGAATCGGTGGGCGGCTGGCTGGCCAATGGCCGGTGCATAGTGATTCCACCGTAAACCTTTGCATGGCCGTGCGTGGCAAACTACGTACATGAGTGCTGAACACGGCCGATTGGAAAACCCCAAACAATGGCGTGCCTGGGGACCCTACGTGGCCTCCCGGCAGTGGGGCACAGTCAGGGAAGATTATTCAGCCAACGGGGACGCGTGGAACTACTTTCCCTTTGATCATGCGCATCAACGTGCTTACCGCTGGGGTGAGGACGGACTAGCAGGGATTAGCGATGCGGACGGTCTGCTCAACTTTTCTATAGCGTTGCACAACGGCAAGGATGACAGACTCAAAGAACGCCTTTTTGGGCTCACCAATGGTCAGGGGAACCACGGGGAGGACGTGAAGGAGTACTGGTGGCCGCTAGACGCCACACCCACCCACTCCTGGGCGAGCTGGCTTTACCGATACCCGCAGGCGGCGTACCCGTATCAGCAACTCGTGGCTGAGAACGGCGCTCGCAGCAAACAAGAGCCCGAATTTGAACTCAGTGACACAGGGGTGTTGGACCACAACAGATTCTTCGATATCAGCGTTGACCATGCCAAGGCAGACGTCGATGACCTATTGATCACGATCACCGCCACCAACCACGGGCCGGACATGGCGCCGCTTGAACTGCTGGGACAGCTCTGGTTTACCAACACCTGGGCATGGGGAAACGACCCCGAGATCCCAGAGCTACGGGCACTGGTGATAGCTGGCGAGGATCCCACTGACTCCGCCCTGCGGATTGCCGCGAGCCATCACCGCTTAGGCAATTTTGTGTTGGCCGCTGAACCTCATCTGGACGCTATGCCAACCCTCCTGTTCTGTGATAACGAAACCAACGACGTCGAACTGTATGGTGCGGAAACTAACCGCACTGCTTACCCCAAAGACGGCATCAACAACGCAGTGGTGCACGGGGATTTTGCTGGGGTGAATCCCCAGAACCGTGGCACCAAAGCCGCCGTCAGGTATTCCTTTGCTGGTATTGCTCCCGGGCAGAGCGTCACGGTGCGTCTTCGTCTCCGGGCGGACTCAGCAAACGCGGTCATCGACGGCACCACCAGACCGGGAATGGATGCGGATTTCGGCCCCACCTTTGCCGCCACCATGGCTCAACGATCCCACGAGGCCGACTCCTTCTATGCCGCTGTTATCCCCGCTAGTGCCAGCGTAGAAGATGCCCATGTTGCCCGGCGGGCATTCGCTGGCTTGATGTGGGGGAAACAGCTGTATCGGTACACGGTGGAGGACTGGTTAGAAGGGGATCCGGCCCAACCCCCGCCACCGCCCGAGCGCAAGCAGGCAACCGGTGCTGTCCCCGGCAGAAATACTCGCTGGCGAAATCTGGACCTTGCGCACGTCATTTCCATGCCTGACGAGTGGGAATATCCGTGGTTTGCTGCGTGGGATCTGGCATTTCATACCGTTCCGTTGGCGCACATTGACCCGGCGTTCGCCAAGGACCAACTGTTGTTGTTATGCCGCGAGTTCGTGCTGCACCCGGACGGCCAGCTGCCTGCGTACGAGTGGGCATTTGGCGATGTAAATCCACCGGTTCATGCGTGGGCTGCGTGGCAGATCTACACTCTTGA
>JABBNV010000173.1 GCA_019352125.1 Acidobacteriota bacterium
TGGGCATTGGCCAACCTACGGGCGTCTCCAACTTCCTGCAGACCGAGCAAAACGTCACCCTGCACACTGAAAACGGGATGTTGGGCATGGGGCCAGTAGCTACCGGGGATCAGATTGATGAGGACCTGATCAACGCGGGCAAGATTCCGGTGACGGAGCTGCCCGGGGCCAGCTACTTCCACCATGCTGACTCCTTTGCGATCATGCGCGGCGGACACCTGGATGTCTGCGTGCTGGGCGCGTTCCAGGTTTCCGCCGAAGGGGATTTGGCCAATTGGCACACCGGCGCACCCGACGCGATCCCCGCCGTCGGCGGTGCCATGGACTTGGCAACAGGCGCCAAAGAAACGTGGATCATGATGTCCCTCTTCGCCAAGGACGGCAGCGCCAAGCTAGTGCCGGAATGCACCTACCCGCTCACGGGCGTGGGATGCGTGCGGCGCATATACACTAGTGAAGCCGTGTTCCTGCTTGGCCCCGACGGCGTCCGCGTGCGTGAGACGTATGGGATCGGCTTTGCGGAATTGGCCGAGCGCGTAGACGTTGAGCTGCTGCCGCCGCAGGAGGCATAGCCGTCACTTCAACCGGGGAGATCATGACCGAGACCAAACCAGCCAGCGATCAGTTTGTACAGTCGCTGGCACGTGGGCTGAGCATCATCCGCGCCTTCGACGGTGAAAACCCCCGCATGACGCTGAGCGACGTGGCCAAACGGACGGACCTCTCCCGGGCCACCGCACGCCGATTTCTCCTCACGCTAGCGGACCTAGGGTACGTACGCACTGACGGGCGGACTTTTGAGCTGACCCCCGCCGTGCTTTCTCTGGGATATTCCTTTCTCTCCAGTTTGAGCTTGCCGCAGCTGGCGCAACCGCACCTGGAGCGGCTGTCCCGCGAGGTGGGTGAATCCACCTCCGCGTCGATCCTCGATGGTGCGGACATTGTGTACGTTTGCCGCGTGCCTGCCCAGCGGATCATGAGCGTGGCCATCACCGTGGGGACCAGGTTTCCGGCGTACGCCACGTCCATGGGACGGGTGCTCCTGGCGGGGCTTCCCGCTGCGGAATTGCAGGCCTACCTGGACGCTGTTGACCTGGCACCGTTAACCCCTGCGGCACTCTCTTCTACCGGTTCCCTTGCCGCCGAGCTGGATAATGTCCGTGCCCAGGGTTGGGCAGTGGTGGATCAGGAACTCGAGGTGGGTCTGCGTTCCATGGCAGCCCCCATTACCGATGCCGGCGGGAAAGTAGTGGCCGCCGTCAACGTGTCCATGCGTGCACACGCCGGTGACACGGCGGATCAGGTAGGGGCAATCCGGCCGCAGCTCTTGGCCGCCGCCGTAGCCATTTCAGCTGACGTAGCCGCCCAAAACTGATTCAGGGATCTCGCGCAAGGACGACTCCTAGCAGTGTCGCAGATGTGCTCAAGCAGGCGCATAGGTCGTGACGGAGCTGGCTCAGGACCATAGTGAATGCGATTCTTTACTCTATGTTTACGGAGCCGTATTGCCAGGCGTCGTTCCGGGCCCGGTTCTTTGGCCCACCGGGTCTCTTGCTGATAAACAACGCCTCATTGACTCGGGTACACAAACTGCGGCAACGGTCACTAAGCACTAAACCGAAATAGTGACTGGGTCACGGGGGAGCGACGAGTAGTTTCATAGTGAATACGCTTGTACGCCGGACGGCGAAACCGAAGAACAGATTTCCGACGCTAAATTGTTCAAGGAACAGTGGGACGCTCTCAACGGTGGATCAGAGATCTCGGTGACGTATCAGCCGGGCGATGCCGCCCAGAACGAGCCAACAATTCCCACCGGATCTGGCACGGCGAAGTAAAAACCATTTGAAAGGCGATGCTCGGATCAGGCTGCTGGTGCTGCGTGAGCTTTAGCGCTCCGGCGTCCGTGGGGGAGAATCGCGCCGTCCGTCTAGCTCCTGCTGAGCGTCAAGTACTCCTCGACGTGCTGACCGCCGCACGAAACGCGCTAGCGAAATCACCAGCACCGCGGTGCAGAGTACTAGAACCACCAGCAGTGTTACGGCCTCAGCGGCATTGATCCCCAACATAATGACGAGTGTAGCTCTACGATCGCACGGCCACGGCCCGTAGAGCGCAAAGGCTGTACTGGCCGCGGCCCTGGGACCGTGGATGTTATGCGAGGGCCTTGGTGACTTCCTTGGCCACGTCCGCGCTGGACTGCGGGTTTTGCCCGGTGATGAGGTTGCCGTCCCGGACCACGTTGGAGCTCCAGGCTGCCGCATTTTCGATGATGGCACCCCTGTCCTTCAGCACGTCTTCAACGAACCATGGCGTGTTGGGCCCGGTGCCGCCGTTGAGCTCTTCTTCGTTGGTAAAGACGGTGAGGCGCCGCCCCGCAAAGGCGAACGTTCCGTCGTCGTCCACTGCGCTGAGCAGCGCGGACGGGCCGTGGCAGAACGGAGCAATAATCTTCTCAGCCTTGTTGGCCGCGATCAGAATCTTGCCCAAATCAGCGTCCTTGTAGAGGTCCGCCATCGGGCCGTGTCCGCCAGGAATCACGACAGCGTCGTAGTCTGCGGCATTGACGTCTGCCAGCACCAAGGGTGAGGTTAGCTCAGCGTCAATGGAGGCGATGTAATCGCGGAAGCCATCCGCCCGGTCCTGGCCGCCAGCTGATTCTGGGGCCAGACTTACCTGATCCACCGTGGGCTTGACGCCGCCGGGCGTGGCAATCTGAACGGTGTGGCCAGCGGCAAGCAGGTTCTGGTGTGAAACCACCAGCTCCTCAGCCCAGTACCCGGTGGGGTGTTCGCTACCGTCCCGCATGGTCAGAGAGTCGGCTGCTGAAACAACCATCAAAATGTTAGCCATGGTGCTACTCCTTCTCTTGCCAGCCCTGATGGGCCAGCATTTCTCCTACTGGTTGGTGGTGGGGGAAAATCCGCTCAGCGCATTGCTTCGAGCTCGGCATAGCTACGGTCATCAAGCTCCAGATTAGCCGCTGCCAGATTTTCCTCAAGGTGCCTGATGGAGGCCGTTCCGGGAATGGGCATGATGACGGGGGAGCGGCGCAACAGCCAGGCCAGGGCCACCTGAGATGTGGTGGCACCGAGGCGGGCGGCTAGCTCATCGAGGGGGCCACCGGGCTTGGCCAAGTCGCCCGCTGAGATTGGTGCCCAGGGGATGAACCCGATGCCATTCGCTTCCGCGTAGTTCAGGACGTCCTCGGAGCTGCGGTCCGTGAGGTTGAAACGGTTCTGCACGGTGGAGACGGTGAAGTACTTCCCTGCCTCCTCCAGCTCGGCCACGCTCACCTGAGACAAGCCCAGGGCCTTGACCTTGCCCTCATTCTGCAAGTCACGGAGCACTGAGAACTGCTCGTCCGGATCCACCTTGGGATCGATGCGGTGGAGCTGCAGCAAATCCAGGGAATCCACCTTGAGCTTGCGTAGGCTCAGCTCGGTCTGCTGCCGCAAGTATTCAGCACGCCCCAGCGGAACCCACACGTTGGGACCCGTCCGGGTGAAACCCACCTTGGTGGCAATCTTCAGGCCTGACTTGTAGGGGTGAAGCGCCTCCGCCAGGATTTCCTCGCTGACGTTGGGCCCGTACGAATCGGCAGTATCAATGAAGTCCACGCCCAGTTCCACCGCGCGCTTGACGACGTCGACGGCGGCTTTGCGGTCAGCCGGCTCGCCCCAGACGCCGTCGCCTACAATACGCATGGCACCGAAGCCCAGACGATGGACCGTTCCCAGATCCTTCAGCTCGATGGTGGTTGATGGTTTGGCATGTTGTGAAGTTTCTTGACTCATATGGGCGGTAACCTCCTGCGACCGCCGCCTATTCCATTGGCCGATGTGGTCCGGCCCACGTGGGCCGGTCAGACCCGGAGCCGGTACCGGCGTTTGACGACGGTCTGAACCAAGCTGCTATCCGGTAGGGCGGCGCGCAGCCGGCTGGCGGCCATGTCCAACGCGTGGGCATCGTTGCTATTCTCCAAGTGGGCCGCCAGGTCCTGGCGCGTCACGACGGCTCCGTTGGCTTCGATCAGCGCCCGCATGAGACGGAATGGCGCCGGTGCCAGCGTAAGTGGGTCGCCGCCAAGGAGCACGGCGCAACCACGCAGCTCCACTACCCCAGAGGCATGACCACCGGCTGTGCAGCCTGGGCACCCAAGTGCTCGCAGAGAAGGCGGATCATGGCACCGAGCCGGAATCTCACAGGCACTAGCGGCGTGATCCCGGCAATCTCCAGGGGCTTGGCGGTCAATGGGCCAACGACGGCGGTGGCAACGTTGGATCGCAGGGCTGCCTTGAGCTGGTCCCCAAATCCCATTTCCTCGGCAGTGCTGAACACAGCGTCAACGGCTGGCGCGCTGGTGAACGTCACGGCGTCCAATTCACCGGAGCAGGCGGCGCGGATCAGGGCCGGAAGGGCATCATCAACGTCCGGTTTGATCCAGCCATACGGCGTCACGGTCAGTACGGTGGCACCGGCCGCAGCCAGACGTTGGAGCTGTGTTTCGTCCGCGTAGGCATGTAGCTGCACAGCGATTGTTTTGCCGGCCACAGGCTCGCTCAAAATCAGGTCTACCAAAGTAGCGGCGATGGGAGGTGACACCAACACGGAATCCCGCCAGCGGCGCACCCTGCGGCTCCGTGTCAGTGGATGCCGAAGTCACGAGTTCACAGCCATGGTGGCAAGGGACTCGAACTGTTCCAGCTCGTCAGGACTGTTGACCGACACCACTGCCCCAATGATTACTACTGCTGGATTGCTGCACGCGGCGGCAGCACGTTCAATGCTACCCAAACTGCTGCGCGTGGTGCGCTGCCCGGCTCGGTGGCCGCGCTCCACCACAGCCACTGGCATGTCTATCCGCATTCCAGCCCGGCGCAGGCCAGCGGCCAGATGTGGCAACGTGCCAATGCCCATCAGGAGCACAATAGTTCCGCCCAGCCCAGCCAAGTGGTCCAGCTCAGAGTCCGTCAGCGGTGCGTGCCCGGAAACCACCGTAAACATGTGGCTGACGCCGCGGTGGTTAACCGGAATTCCGGCCGCTGCCGGTAGCGCGATGGCGCTACTGAGACCCGGTACCACGCTGACTGGAACGCCCGCCTTTGCGCAGGCTGCAACCTCTTCGCCGCCACGTCCAAACACGTAGGGATTCCCACCCTTGAGCCGGACTTCGGACTCTCCGGCTAGAGCACCGGCCACTAAGAGCTCTTCAATATCCGCCTGTGCAATCTTGTGGTGCCCGGGTAGCTTCCCTACGTCCACCATGCGCGCACCAGGGGCCAGCAGTCCAAGATCCTGCGGGCCAAGACAGCCATAAAGGACTACGTCTGCGTCGCGCAGGGCAGCCACGGCACGGACGCTCAGCAGATCCGTCGGTCCAGGTCCACCGCCGACCAGTGTCACCCGGCCACCGGGCGTCGCCGCCGGTTCCGGCGCAACCAGAATCTCCAGACGCTGGCACATCGTCAGGATGGGCACCCAGCCAGGTTGGCCGTCGTCCACTGGAACAACCAGGGCGACGCCGTCCAGCATGGTCGCGTTGGCATCGCCAGGTGTGGTTGCAGTGCAGACTGTGGCACCTTGGGTTGTATACCTGCGTACAGCCCGGCGGGTGGCGTCGGCTCGGCCAAGAATCAGGGCGGTGGTGCCGTGGAGATTAATAGTGAGTTGCATGACCGGTCCGTTCTCCTAGAGTTGGGTTCTGAACGTGATGGTGTTGCCCAAATTCACCAGTTGCTTTTCTGTACTCGTTGCCGGACGGATCTGGCCGCGCTCGGGAACAAAAGTGATGGAATCATCTGGAGTGCTGGGTACGTTGACAAACGAGCGGAAGCGCCGAAGCCGCTCCGGATCATTAACCACCACGTCCACCACGTGGGCCAGGCCGCCATCCAGCTCCTCCTGCCAGCGAGCCGTCCTCTGGAGCCTATCCGCCGTACGGATGTAATACATCAGGTAGCGGCCTATGTAACGCACCAGCGTGTCATCATCCAGGTCCTTGGCTAGGAGCTCAGCATGTGCCGGGGTTGCCCCGCCGTTGCCACCCACATAGAGGTTCCAACCGTCCGCGGTGG
>JABBNV010000174.1 GCA_019352125.1 Acidobacteriota bacterium
ATGTCGGGTGGGAGCGGGTCAACAGGGTCAACAGGGGCGGCCAGCGCTGGCCGGGCTGTGCTGGCTGGTATACGAGGGGCCGGGCTAGATCCAGCTGGGCATCCACATATGATTCTGCCAGTCCTGCCGCGGAATCAGCTCAGCCGTCCACAGCGGGTAGAAATATGCCGAAATAACCAGGGCCAACACCACAAAAATACCCACAAACAAGGCGCCCTGGGCACGCTGCCACGACGGTGCGCTTGGTTTGCCCAGCACCAGGCCCAGCACCATCACCAAGCCCAAAATTAGGTACGGTTCGTAGGCAATCGCGTAGAAAAAGAAGATGGTCCGGTTGGGGTAGAGCAGCCACGGCAGGTACCCGGAGGCTAGCCCCGCCAGAATAGCGCCGGCCCGCCAGTCGCGGCGCAGGGCCCAGTAACCGATCAGGAATATTGCGGCCAGTCCGCCAGCCCACCAAATCAGTGGATTACCCATAGAGGTGACGACGGCGGCGCATTCCTTCACGGTGCAGCCGTCAGTTCCCTGCGTGGGGTACTGAGCATAGAACGAGGTGGGGCGGCCCATGACCAGCCAGGACCAGGCGTTGGCCTTGTACGGGTGGTCCGAATCCAGCCCGTTGTGGAAGGCGTACGCCGTGGAGTGGTAGTGCCAGAGGGATCTCAGCGAACTGGGCACCCAGCCCCAGGGGCCGGCAGGGTTGGTATCCCCCCAGTGCCTGTCATAGGCGTCTTTGGAGAGGAACCACCCGGTCCACGTGGCCAAGTAGGTGAGTGCGGCAACCGGCACCATGGACACAAAGGCGAACAGGCCGTCCTTGATGGCGCCCGAGGATACCCAGTACCGGATTCCAGCAATACGCCGCGCGTTCAGATCCCAAAAGACGGTCATCAAGCCGAAGCCGGCGATGAAGAAAAGTCCGGACCACTTGGTGCCGGTGCACAGGCCCAGAGAGACGCCCGCGGCCACGCGCCACCAGCGGATTCCCAGCCAGGGGCCATAACCCAGTGCGCCGCGGAAACGTGTGCCCAGCCGCGCAGCCAAGCGGCGCCGCCCGTCATCCCGGTCCAGCAGCAGAGCGCCAAACGCCAGCAGGGCAAAGAACATCACAAAAATGTCCAGCACGCTGGTGCGGGACATGACAATGGCGTGCCCGTCGATGGCAAACAGCAGCCCAGCCAAGCCACCCAATAGGGTCGAGCGGAACATTTTCTGTGCAATCAGGGCCAGAACAAAGATAGAAATAGTGCCGACGACGGCGGCGCTGAACCTCCAACCGAAGGTGTTGGCTGGCCCAAACAGCCACATGCCCGCAGCAATGAGCCACTTGCCCACCGGTGGGTGCACCACGTATTCGGGCGTGCTCTGCAACCCGGAAAAATTGCCTACGTTGAACAGGTCATTGGCCTTGTCCGGCCAGCTGCGTTCGTACCCGCTCTGCAGGTAGGAGTAGGCGTCCTTGACGTAATAGGTCTCATCAAAGATGAGGCTGTTCGGCTCACCCAGCCGCACAAAACGCAGCACGCCGCCAATGACAGCGGTCAGTGCGGGGAGTAGCCAAAACCATAGGCGAAGCGAGGCCGGAGTGTTGGAGAAACGCCACCGCTGGCCCAACAACCGTGCTTCCAGCGCCGCCTTGGTGAAGGCTGATGCGGGGTCCGCCAACCATTTGGTACGTGGTTCGGGGAGCATTGCCTCTGGCAGGTCCGGCTCTGCGGTTCGGCTGGAATCGGAGACGGAATGAGTCACGTGCCAATGCTACCGTCCGTCGCTGGGCAGATCCTCACAGCCAGCGGGTGTCCCCCCCTTTTCGAGTTGAGACCACAGTTGCTGTTGCCTCCCGGCTGCGGGAAGCAACAGCAACTGTGGTCTCGGCGGCTAAACTGAAGCGATGGTCACCACTACAACTCCAGGCACGACGGCGGGTGCTGGGCTCATAGTGTTGGCTGGCACGCCCATCGGCAACATGGGCGATGCCTCACACCGCTTAATCGAATGGTTGGGTACGGCCCAAATCATTGCAGCGGAGGACACGCGCCGCCTGCACCGGCTGGTTCAGGCCTTGGGCGTGGAGGTCACCGGCAAGATCATCAGCTATCACGAACACAATGAGACGGCCCGGACGCCGGAACTGTTGGCGGAGGTAGCTGCTGGAAAGTCCCTGTTACTAGTAACGGATGCCGGCATGCCGGCAGTCAGCGATCCGGGTTATCGGCTGGTTCAAGCGGCAGCGGAAGCTGGGCTCACCGTGACCGCAGTTCCCGGGCCTTCTGCTGTACTCACCGCGTTGGCCCTCTCGGGGCTGCCCACTGACAGGTTCTGTTTTGAAGGGTTCCTGCCGCGAAAAGCGGGTGAGCGGGCTGCACGGTTGCAGGCGCTAGCCAGTGAAGAACGCACCATGGTGTTCTTTGAAGCACCGCACCGGCTGGAGCCGATGCTGCGGGCACTGAAGGAAGCGTTCACCGAAGCTCGGCCAGCAGCCGTGGCACGGGAAATGACGAAGACTTATGAAGAGGTGCTGCGCGCGCCTCTTGGTGAGCTGGTGCAGTGGGCCGAAAACAATGAAGTCCGCGGTGAGATTGCCGTAGTGGTTGCTGGTGCAAGCGCCTCGACGGCTCAGAACCCGGCGGACCATGTGGCGGCGGTAAACCTGCTCCTGACGCAGGGGATCCGACTCAAGGATGCCGTCGCTGCAGTGGCAGAATCAGAACGAGTCTCCAAGCGAGAGCTGTACGCAGCAGTCCTGGCCGCCCGGTAAAGATTCCGCATGAACACGGAAACTGTGCACTCGCACAGGAAACCGCCGTTTTCGCAGTGCAGGTATGCGTAGACGCTGCGGACGCGTGCAAAGTAGCGTGAGCGCTAAGAAGTCCAGTGGTTTCCCCACCCGTTTCCCACGCGTTCCGGCACGTACGGTTCCCCACATATTCCAGCGCTGATTCTGCGACAGATCCAGACGAAGACACACACAGACGAAGGAGTCCCCATGGCCACCACCATCGCTGCCGCTGCTGAGCAGACGTTGCTAGCCTCCGTACCCACATCCTTGCTGATTGGCGGTTCCTGGCAGGCGTCCAAGAGCGGCAAGACCTTTGCGGTGGAGGATCCTTCCACCGGTAAGACTCTGCTGGAGATTGCGGACGCAGGCAGCGAGGATGCTGCTGCAGCCATGGATGCAGCAGCGGCCGCGCAGGCTGGCTGGGCCGCTACCGCCCCGCGTGAACGCGGTGAGATTCTGCGCCGTGCGTTTGAAGCCGTCACCGCCAGAGCAGATGACTTTGCCTTGCTGATGACCCTGGAAATGGGTAAGCCGCTGGCTGAAGCGCGCGGTGAGGTGACCTACGGTGCGGAATTCCTGCGCTGGTTCTCCGAGGAAGCCGTACGCGGGTTTGGCCGTTACTCTACTTCCCCGGATGGCAAGTCCCGCCTGCTGGTCACCAAGAAACCCGTGGGCCCCTGTCTGCTCATTACGCCGTGGAACTTCCCCCTGGCCATGGCTACCCGCAAGATTGCGCCCGCGGTTGCAGCAGGCTGCACCATGGTGCTCAAGCCGGCAGCGCTCACCCCGCTGACGTCCCTGCTCTTTGCCCAGGTAATGCAGGAAGCTGGCCTGCCGGACGGCGTGCTGAACGTCATTCCCACCACCTCCGCTGGCGCCACCACTGGCCCGTTGATCAAGGATTCCCGGCTGCGCAAGCTCTCCTTCACCGGTTCCACGGAGGTGGGCCGCCGCCTGATGGCCGATGCGTCCACCAACGTGTTGCGGACGTCCATGGAATTGGGCGGGAACGCACCGTTTGTGGTCTTTGCGGACGCGGATATTGACGCAGCCGTGGCAGGGGCCGTGGCCGCCAAGCTCCGCAATATGGGCGAGGCCTGCACGGCTGCGAACCGCTTCATTGTGCATGAGGATGTGGCGGATGAATTTGCCAACAAGTTTGCGGAGGCCATGAAGGCCATGCCAACGGGACGCGGTACGTTGCCGGAAACCAAGGTGGGCCCGCTGATCGATGAGAAGAGCCGCGCCAAGGTTCACTCATTGGTGAAGGACGCTGTGGACGGCGGTGCCACGGCTATCACGGGAGGCGCTGCAGTGGAAGGTCACGGCTACTTCTACCAGCCCACCGTGCTCACCGGCGTCAGTGCCTCGGCGCGGATCCTCAGCGAGGAGATCTTTGGCCCGGTGGCTCCCATTGTCACTTTCGGTACCGAGGCAGAGGCCGTGCGGCTGGCCAACAACACAGAATACGGTCTGGTAGCTTACGTATTCACCCGGGATCTCAACCGCGGGCTGCGGATGGGCGAGCAGCTGGACACTGGCATGATGGGCCTGAACGCTGGCGTGATTTCCAACGCTGCGGCGCCCTTTGGTGGCGTGAAGCAGTCCGGTCTGGGCCGCGAAGGTGGCCTGGAGGGCATCGAGGAATACCTCTATACGCAGTACATCGGTATTGCGGATCCCTACGCGAACTAACGTGCGTTACGGCGGTTGCGCCGCGCGTTGAACCATTGCGCCACGCGGTTAATGGTCGACGGCGGTGCAACCGTGATGCGCAGTCGTTGCCACGGGCTGGTGGCGTCGGCCAGCGCCTGCTGGATCGCTTGCAGATCCGCTGCGGTAGGGCTGCGCTGCGCTGTCATAACGGCGCTGGTTGAACCACCGGAGGAGCGGTTGCCGTAGGAGAGTTGCTCGTAAGCGGCACGGATGCGCTCAATCTGCGCCGAGCAGTCGGATGGCCCGGAACTTCGGGAAGAAATTTCAGCTGCCAGCCGGTTGCCCAGTGTTCTTGGGGTATCCGATGGCAAGGTGGGCACTGCGTAGTCCACGCAGAGATCGTGCAGCTCAGCCCACGCCACCCGCGCTGATTCTGGACCAGCCAACGCGTGCAACCGCCGTCGTCGTGCGCTGAACCGCAAAAAACCGGGCAATCCCAACACCGCCAACACCAAGAGCGCCAGCACCGAGACCGCCAGCCATCGCAGATCCATCGCAGTGGCATTGCCGGAATCGCCAGTGGCTTCAGGCTTAGGTGCGGCTGAGGTGGTGGCAGCGTTGGAGCTGGCAGCAGCTGCGGCAGAGGCGGAACGGGTGGGGACTAGTGCGTCGTTCGGGTTGGCGGGAGCGGCGGGTCCATTGACGGTGTTGCTGGCGTACGCGGGAACCTGACCCCGTCCCGGGGTCGGCTCAAACGGCACCCAGCCCAGCCCCTCAAAGTACAGTTCCGGCCACGCGTGCGCATCATGCCCGTCCACCGTATATTCGGTCATCTCGGAGCCCGGAATGCTCACGGTGTTCCCGGTGACGTGGCCCGGTGCGTAGCCCACAGCTATCCGGCTGGGAATCCCCAGCTCCCGAGCCATGACGGCCATGGCGGAGGAAAAGTGGATGCAGTAACCGCTCTTGACCTCCAGGAACTTTGCCACTACGTCCATCCCGCTGCCGTCGTACCCTTCCTTCAGCGGTGTTTGGAAGGAGTAGGTGAAGGCGCTGCTGCGCAGATAGGTCTGCAGGGCCATGGCTTTGGCGTAGGCAGTGGTGTCGCTGCCGGCCACCTGTTGGGCGGTGGTGCTGATGATCTTCGGAGTGTCCTTGGGGAGCTGCAGATACCGTTGGTCCAGCTCCCGCCCCGGCGGTTGCGACGCGTTGGTCAATTCGGCCGCCGTGAGTTGCGGCATCACGCTTCGCACCACATACGTCTGGTTTAGCGTGGACGTGTTTTGACTGCGCACGGTCAAGGTGCCGGTGTCCCAACTCCAGCTGCCCTTGAGCCCGGTGATATTTTGCGGCGCATAGGGCACGGGCAGCCAGGCGCTTTTGACGGCCTGAGCTTGCACGCGAGTGGTAGTGACGACGGCGTTGCCCGCGGTGGCGTCGAACGTCTTGTCCTTGATGGCGCCCACGTTCGTGCTTTCGCTGCTGGTATTCTCGTCCGGGCGCCACGTGCCGCCGGAAAAGTTGGAGAGCGTACTGGATCGCAAGTAGATGGGCCCGGCTGAGCTGGTGGCGTACCGGATGGTCCCTTGCCCGTTGGGGCTGCGCAGGTCATCGCCCAGTGTGATC
>JABBNV010000175.1:0-3073 GCA_019352125.1 Acidobacteriota bacterium
GTGCGCGGAGTCTTCGTCGTTGAGGGCGGCAGTCGGCTCATCCAAAATGAGCAGCTTGACCTTCTTGGAGAGTGCCTTGGCGATCTCTACGAGTTGCTGCTTGCCAACACCAATATCCGTGATCTTGGTGATGGGATTGTCATTGAGGCCGACACGGGCCAAAAGTTTGGCGGCTTCGAGGTTGGTTTTGTTCCAATCCACGAACCCGCGTTTGGTTTGTTCGTTGCCGAGGAAGATGTTCTCAGCAATGGACAGGAAGGGGCTCAGCGCCAGTTCCTGGTGGATGATGACGATGCCTGTGGACTCGGAGCTCTTAATGTCCTTGAATTGGCACTCGGCGCCCTCAAAGAGAATCTTGCCGTCAAAGGAGCCCGCTGGGTATACGCCGGAAAGCACCTTCATGAGAGTGGACTTGCCAGCACCGTTCTCACCACAGATGGCATGGACCTCGCCGCGGGCCACTTCCATTGATACGTCCTGAAGAGCCTTGACCCCAGGGAAGGTCTTGGTGATGGCCTGCATTTGCAGAATATTGTCTGTCACTATGAATCCTCGTCGATGTCTAAATACCTACAGACGGTGGGGCTGCCCCGATTCGGAGCAGCCCCACCGGCATGCTACTTGAGGTCGGATTCCTTGTAGTAACCGCCGTCGATCAAGACTTTCTGGTAGTTATCCTTCGTCACGATCACAGGCTGCAGCAAGAAGGTGGGAACAATCTTGGCCTTGTTGTCGTAGCTCTTCGTGTCGTTAACTTCGGGAGTCTTACCCTTGAGCAAGTCATCGGCCATGGTGACAGCTTCCTTGCCCAACTCGCGGGTGTCCTTGTAGATGGTGGAGTACTGCTGACCAGCAATGATGGACTTCACGGATGCTGCTTCAGCGTCCTGACCGGTGATAACCGGCAGAGCGGTGGTGGCGTAGCCCGAAGCGGTCAGTGCGGAGATGATACCGATGGAGATCCCGTCATAGGGGGAGAGGATTCCGTTGATCTTGGCGCCGTTCGAGTAGCTGCTGGCAATGAGGTTCTGCATACGCTTCTGAGCGGTAGCAGGATCCCAGCGCAGGGTAGCAATCTGAGTGAAGCCGGTCTGGCCACTCTTGACTACCAAGGTGCCGTCATCGATGTACTTCTTCAGAGTCTTCATAGCACCGTTGTAGAAAAACGTTGCGTTGTTATCATCCGGGCTGCCGGCAAAGAGCTCAATGTTGAACGGGCCCTTCTTGCCAGTCTCCTTGCCATCATTGTCCAGAATTCCCAAACCGGTCAGCAAGGACGTAGCCTGCTGGACGCCCACCTTCTCGTTGTCGAAGGTGGTGTAGTAGTCCACATTCTTGTTGCCATTGATCAACCTGTCGTACGCAATAACCTTGATGCCGGCCTTGGCTGCAGCGTCCAACTGGTCGCTCAATGCAGTACCGTCGATCGATGCCACAATGAGCACCTTGGCGCCCTTGGTAATCATGTTGCTGATCTGCTGGACCTGCTGCGGGATCTTGTCATCGCCGTATTCAAGGTCCGTCTTGTATCCCAACTTCTCAAGCTGGGCCTTAATGGCGTCTCCATCCTTGATCCAGCGTTCGCTGGTCTTGGTGGGCATCGCGATACCTACCAAGGCTCCGCTGTTATCGCCCCCCGTGGACTGCGTGGTCCCACCGCGGCTGCCGCAACCGGCAGTCCCCAGTGCCAGGCCAACGGCCAAGGCACCAATCATCAACTTCTGAAGCTTCATTGCTTTCTCCCTTTAGTAGCCGCTGACAACAACGTCTAGCGTGCAAAAACAACTGCTGTCGATGATGGCGTGCGAGCCAGCATCGAAGAATTCGGCACGAAAGCGGCCGGTTGCGTGATACACATCATGTTTGTTAGCGCTAACATGATCGGACTACAGTCTAAAGGGTGGATCGGGAGTTGTGTCAATAGCGGCTTCGTAACCATTTGGTGACGGGCTGTGGATACTTGACACCCGCCTTTGTTAGCGCTAACAATTAGCGTGATCGTATGCCGACTTTCTAGACGTACGTTCGTACGCTGACTCGACTAGGCATCCGCGCCCAGTCGATCCAGTTTCAGTTATATTCATGCTTGTTATCCCGGCAATGAGGCCACTGCCTCCGCCGGACGGAGGTTTTTAGTGAAAAATGCCACAACTGTCGCGGGGGACGCGCCACCGCGCTATGTGATTGGTGTCGACTACGGAACGCTGTCTGGGCGTGCTGTGGTGGTTCGCGTTGCGGACGGTGCGGAACTGGGGACGGGAGTCTTTGAATACCCGCACGCGGTGATCACGGACAGGCTTCCTGTTGAGGGCGGCAGCAAGCTGCCCCATGACTGGGCCCTCCAGGTGCCCGACGATTACCGGCAAGTGCTTCGCCATGCTGTGCCTGATGCTATCCGCGCTGCGGGAATTGATGCCGCAGACGTGATCGGGATTGCTACGGATTTCACCGCGTGCACCATGATCCCCACAAATATGCACGGCACACCATTGAACGAACTAGAGGGCTTCAACAATCGCCCTCATGCGTATGTGAAGCTGTGGCGCCACCACGCGGCGCAGGGCCAAGCGGACAGGATCAACCAGCTGGCTGCCGAACGAGGCGAGTCATGGCTGCCCCGCTACGGCGGGCTCATTTCTTCGGAATGGGAATTCGCCAAGGGCCTAGAGGTCCTTGAAGAGGATCCGGAGCTGTACACGGCAATGGACCACTGGGTGGAAGCCGCGGACTGGATTGTGTGGCAGCTTAGCGGTACCTATCTGAGGAATGCGTGCACGGCTGGCTACAAGGGGATTTATCAGGAGGGTGGCTACCCGTCTGCAGAGTTTCTGGGGGCCCTGAACCCGGATTTTGCTGGGTTTGTCGCCGAAAAGCTTGATTGCCAGATTGGTCGGTTGGGAGATGCGGCAGGGACGCTCAGTGACGAGGCCGCAGCCTGGACTGGACTACCAGCGGGGATCGCTGTAGCTGTGGGCAACGTGGACGCACACGTCAGCGCGCCAGCAGCCAAGGCTGTGGCGCCCGGCCAAATGGTGGCGATTATGGGGCCCTGCAGGGTCCTTTTTTTTGTGTT
>JABBNV010000175.1:3083-6047 GCA_019352125.1 Acidobacteriota bacterium
GCCGGGCAGAGTGGCGTGGGGGACATTTTTGGATGGTTTGTCCACTCGGCTGTACCCGCTGACTACTATGACAGCGCCGCGCAGAGGGGTATCGGCGTCCATGAATACCTCACCGAGTTGGCTGCCTCGCAGAGCATAGGCGAGCACGGGCTGGTGGCCCTTGACTGGCACAGTGGCAACCGTTCCGTACTGGTTGACCATGAGCTTTCCGGTGTTGTGGTGGGGCAAACCTTGGCCACCAAACCGGAGGATACCTACCGGGCATTATTGGAATCCACAGCCTTCGGAACTCGCACCATCATTGAAGCTTTCAATAACTCCGGTGTACCCGTCACAGAATTTGTGGTGGCTGGGGGGCTGATCAAGAACAAACTATTGATGCAGATATATGCTGACGTCATCAATCTGCCGCTGCGCACCATCGGCTCAACCCAAGGACCTGCTCTTGGTTCCGCCATTCATGCCGCCGTTGCGGCAGGCGCTTACCCGAACGTTCGCACAGCGTCCGCTGCCATGGGCAGTGACTCCGCCGACGTGTATTACCCCGTCGCGGAGAACGTTCAAGCCTACGAGGCGCTGTTTGCGGAGTACACCGCTCTGCACGATTATTTTGGCCGCGGCAGCAATGATGTGATGCACCGACTCAAGGCGATTCAACGGGCCGCTGCGTCGGCAAAGTCAGGAGTGGCACTATGAGTACTCTGAGCGAAACTATTCAAGCTGCCCGTGTTGACGTGTGCGCGTTGCACTCTGAGCTGACGCAGTATGGGCTCGTAGTGTGGACCGCGGGAAACGTTTCGGCGCGAGTACCCGGCGCGGATCTGATGGTGATCAAACCATCCGGCGTTTCCTATGACCAGCTCACTCCCAAACTCATGGTGGTGACGGACCTGCACGGCACCCCGGTGGATGGTGAGTGGGGCAATCCTGGCTTGGCGCCGTCGTCCGACACTGCCGCAGCTGCCTATGTATACCGGCATATGCCGGAGGTTGGTGGAGTGGTTCATACGCACTCAACCTATGCCACCGCATGGGCGGCTCGAAGAGAGGCAATTCCCTGCGTGCTCACCATGATGGGCGACGAATTCGGCGGGGATATTCCGGTTGGGCCGTTTGCCTTGATTGGCGACGATTCAATTGGGCGCGGAATTGTGGAGACGTTGGAGCACTCCAATTCTCCGTGCGTGCTGATGGCCAACCACGGACCATTTGCTATTGGCAAGGATGCCCGCAGCGCGGTCAAGGCCGCTGTCATGTGTGAAGAGGTTGCCAAGACTGTGCATATTTCGCGCCAATTGGGTGAACCTGTTCCGCTGGCACCGGAGACTATTTCCTCCCTTCATGACCGCTACCACAACGTCTACGGTCAATGAACCTGCAGCACCTTTGTTTTGAACCCGTTTCTGTGACTATTTTGACTACCGTGATCGCTAGGAGATCCTGATGAGCCAGCCCGCTCCCCATAACGCCGCGTCCATTTCCCTGGAGGGTTACGAAGTCTGGTTTCTCACCGGAAGCCAGCACCTGTACGGGGAAGAAGTCCTCCAACAGGTAGAAGCCCAGTCACGTGCCATCGCAGAGGCTCTCAACGCCGCGAGTGATCTGCCCGTACGCGTGGTTTGGAAACCGATCCTCACTGATTCGGATGCGATCCGCCGCATCGCATTGGAGGCTAATAGTGCTGACAACGTGATGGGTGTGACTGCTTGGATGCACACGTTTTCGCCAGCCAAAATGTGGATCCAGGGTTTGGGTGCGCTGCGCAAGCCACTGCTCCACCTCCACACACAGGCCAATGTTGAGTTGCCATGGGCGGAGATCGATTTCGATTTCATGAACCTTAACCAGGCTGCCCACGGTGACAGGGAGTTTGGCTACATTCAGTCGCGCATGAACGTTCCGCGCAAGACCGTGGTGGGGCATGTTTCCAACCCCGATGTGGTTCGACAAATTGGCTCCTGGCAGCGTGCTGCCGCCGGATTGGCCGCAATCCGAGGGTTGAAGTTGACTCGATTTGGGGACAATATGCGGAACGTGGCGGTCACTGAAGGTGACAAGACGGAGGCCGAAATCCGTTTGGGAGTTTCCGTGAACACCTGGTCTGTCAATGAACTCGCGGATGCCGTTCACGCTGCTTCTAAAGATGATGTGGACTCTCTGGTAGCCGAATACGAGGACTTGTATGACGTGGCACCGGAGTTGGTGCGTGGAGCAGAACGTCACGATTCCCTGCGCTACGGTGCACAGATTGAACTTGGACTGCGGTCATTTCTGACGGCCAACGATTCGGCGGCATTCACTACCTCATTTGAGGATTTGGGCGCGTTGCGGCAACTCCCGGGTCTGGCGGTTCAACGCCTGATGGCTGACGGCTATGGGTTCGGTGCGGAGGGAGACTGGAAGACAGCCGTTTTGGTGCGGGCCGCCAAAGTGATGGGATCGGGACTCCCGGGTGGTGCCTCATTGATGGAGGACTACACATACCATCTGGTGCCGGGAGACGAGAAGATTCTTGGCGCTCACATGCTGGAGATTTGCCCCTCACTGACCACTTCGCGACCCCGCCTGGAAGTCCATGCATTGGGTATCGGAGGCAAGGAAGACCCGGTACGTCTGGTCTTTGATGCGGATGCTGGCAACGGCGTGGTGGTGGCCCTGTCCGATATGCGTGACAGGTTCCGGTTGGTGGCCAACGAGGTGGAGGTAGTGCCGTTGGATCAACCGCTGCCCAATCTTCCTGTTGCCAGAGCTCTGTGGAAGCCCAAGCCCAACCTGGCAACCTCCGCAGCCGCCTGGCTTACCGCAGGCGCCGCTCATCACACGGTACTCAGCACCGCGGTGTCTACCGACGTATTCGAGGACTTCGCCGAAATGGCGCAGACCGAGCTGCTGGTTATCAACGAGGACACGCGGTTGGGGCAATTCAAAAAGGAGATTCGCTGGAACCAGGCGTACTACAAGTTG
>JABBNV010000176.1 GCA_019352125.1 Acidobacteriota bacterium
CTCACTCTGCAAGGTGAGGGGCGCCGTCGTCGTCAGCTCGGATGCCGTGCGGGGTCTGCGACCTAGCTGAGCCCATTCGCGACGATAACGAGAGTTTGCGCAGCGTATGAACTTATGTGTTTCCCTGACTGCGCGACCAGTGCATTCTGAAATGCCCCCAGTTCATGATCTTGGAGCTTTTCGGTAAGGCCATTGGCGATACCCTGGTTGCCAATGTCTCCGGACTGCGCGAAGGCCGTCACGAGCTTCTGCAAAGTCCCATACACGTCATTATTCGCCTGGTACCCCAGCCCAGCCTGAGCCGCCGGGCTGCCAGCCACAGGCTTGAGGAAGTTCACGTCCGGGAGGCTCCCATTGGATTTACGCGGCGCCTTCAGCTGCGTCATGTCCACACTCTCAAAGCTGGCCTGTGTCAGGTTTAACCCCCCGTTGAGCGTCCAAGAGTTGTTAGTCTCATTGGCCTGTGGAGTGTTGTCATTGGCCGTCAGGGTTCCTGCGAACGCCAGGTTGCCATGCAGCACTTCTCGATACCCTGGGATATTGGTGATATCAGTGGGGCTGACGCGCTCAAGCATGTTGAAGTCCGCGCCGTAACCCGCTAAGTAGCCGGTGTTGCCAATCCAATTGGCCGACTGGCCGGGCTGGTGGTTGGCGTAGAAATCGTTGGCTCCGTTGTCCGCCGAAAGATTCCCAACCACCGTGTGGAGCGGAAGCGGATTGGGAATCCCGGTGGTCGCGTAGGCAAAGCCACCGACTTTGAACCCGTTTTGATCGCCAACACCATTTTGATTGCCATGCATCCCGAACGCCCACGAATTCACATACGACACGCGGCCGGGGATAGGCGCGGCACCAGGCCCACTCTTGGAGTTGATGCTGTCAAAGCCGTCGTCACTGTTGTGCCACGAGCGGTCCCCGATAAACCACACGTTCTTGGCGTGGGCGCCGAACCCATCCGTGTTGCCCGCGGACGTGGATGTGGGACCGATGTTGTCATGCGAGTCGCTGTCCAGCACCACTCCAGTGCCATTGATGGTGTAGTAAAAGCCATTCGCTTGGTTGTTATAGGCAGCCATTTTGACGAAGTTGGCCCCGCCCGCAATCCTAAACGCCTCGGATTGCTTCTGCGTCCCTACTTTCACTCCCGTGACGTCGAAGCCGACGAAGTTCACGTTTGTCACATCATCAGCGATGAAGAACCCAGCCACTCTTTTTGTGGTGGGGACGCCGCTGAAGTCGAAGACCGGGCGGGCATCACCCGGGTAGGCCTCGTAGGTGATGCCGCTCTTGGTGATCGGGTTGACGTAGCTGTACACATCCTCGAACGGCAGGCCAGTGGTCGGAACGGTGAAGCTGTTATACAGGCCCCCGCGAATGTAGACAACGTCTCCCGCCTTGGCAGCATCCTGCGCCCGCAGGATTGTCTTGAACGGAGCATCCACCGTGCCTGGGTTGGCGTCATTCCCCGTCGGTGAGATGTAGTAGGACGTGGATCCAGGTACCCGCGTACCACCGAGCACGTTGAGTACAGACATGGCGGTGTCCTGAGGGAGGCCCTTACTTGGCGGGTCCGCGACGGCCCCAGGGGCGGTGAGCAAGAGTCCTGCAGCACAGGTGGTCACAATTAGCATAATTTTGATACGTTTCAAATTGCTTCTCCTTTGAAGCGATTCCCTCTATATAGGGAAATTATGGTGGGGGAAAGATCGGGAAGCGGAACTTGGGGTCGAGAGGGTAAGAAACCGCTTTCCCACCCCCGAGCCTAGGGGGGTCTGCGAACGGGTGTCAATAGCTTGACCAAGGTCAGCATCGGCATTAACGAAACACATCGTCCACCACTTGCCCCCTGCAATCCGAGTAACTACGGGATGGAAACACCACCAGGGCCGGGCGGCTAGGCTGGGATCATGGCAACAGTAATTCTTGTGCGGCACGGCCGCACCACAGCGAATGCCACTGGGGTGCTGGCCGGCAGGAGGGCCGGAGTCATTCTGGACCAAACAGGCCGGGACCAGGCGGCCGTGGCTGCAGAACGGCTCGCGTCGGTGCCCTTAGCCGGGGTGGTCTCGAGCCCCCTCGAACGCTGCCAACAGACCGCCCAGCTCATCCTCGATCGCCAGGCTGGAACCCCTTACGCGCCGGTAGAAGCGGACCTCACCGAGTGTGATTACGGCCAGTGGCAGGGGCGCACGCTCAGTGATCTCGCCACCGAACCATTGTGGCCCACCGTGCAGTCGCAACCCTCCGCAGTCGTTTTTCCTAGTGGTGAATCTATGGCAGCCATGCAGGCTCGATCGGTGGCCGCCATTCGACGCCACGACGCCGCCTTCGAAGCCGAGCATGGACCAGGGGCCGTTTGGGTAGCAGTGAGTCATGGTGACATCATCAAGTCAATCCTCGCCGACGCTCTCGGCATGCACCTTGACCTGTTCCAGCGCATTAACGTGGGCCCCGCGTCCGTATCAATCGTGCATTACAGCGCCAGTCGGCCCACCGTCTACGCGACAAACACGGATGCGGGAGACCTATCCTGGCTGGCCAACACCATCCACTCTGGCGATGCGCCGGTGGGCGGCGGGGCTGGCACGAAGGCGCCCTGAGCCGCATGTCCTAGAATATTCATATGCCTACACTTGTCCACGAGTTCGACTGGCCTGATCGGGTTGTTGTCGGCACCATTGGCCCTCCAGGCGCCCGCACTTTCTACCTGCAGGCGCGCGCAGGGAAGCAGCTGGTGAGTGTTGCTCTTGAAAAACAGCAGTCAGCTCTCCTAGCGGATAAGATCGACGAAATTCTCGACCAGCTCGCCACCGTCGAAGGCAACCGCTACAGCGTTCCGGAGAACACTCCCCTTGAACTTGTCGACAATGACCAACTCGAGGCGGTCGAGGAAGAGTTTCGCGCGGGCGTCATGAGCTTGGGCTGGGATCCAACCACGGCTCAGGTGATTTTAGAGGCCTACCCCATCACCGATGTCGATGTTGATGACGACGGCGAACCGCTGGACGACGATGCCGATATCGCGCCTGAAATGTTGCTGGTCCGGATGCCTGTTGGCACCGCCCGCGCATTCGCCAAGCGAACGCGTGAGATTGTGGGTGCCGGGCGTCCCACGTGCCCCCTGTGCGGTTACCCCATAGACCCGGATGGGCACACCTGCACCCTTCCCGGACTCTGATGCCGGCGACGGACCTGGTCACGGCTGAGCTGACACTCACCGGCCGCATCACGACGGCGTCAAACGCTACGTTTCTGGGTAGCATCGGCGATGCAATGGTGGTCTATAAGCCCGCGGCAGGGGAAAGCCCGCTGTGGGATTTTCCTGACGGCGCCCTGGCCCACCGCGAGGTGGCCGCTTACCTGGTATCGCAGGTCTTCGGCTGGAACATCGTGCCGCGCACGTGGCTGCGAGATGGTCCGCTGGGCGAAGGAATGGTGCAGCTCTGGCGGGAACCAGACCCCGCCCAAAGCGCCGTGGACGTGGTCGCGGCGAACCGCGTGCCAGACACTGGCTGGAAACAGGTTGTCGAGGGGCAAGATGAAAACGGCCGGATCGTCGCCGTCATTCATGAGGACTCGACAGCGATGCGACGCATGGCGGTATTCGACGTCGTCGTCAACAACGCGGACCGTAAAGGCGACCACATTCTGGCCATGGCGGATGGACACCGACACGGTGTGGACCATGGGCTGACGTTTCACCAGGAGCACAAGCTCCGTACAGTGCTGTGGGGATGGCGGGGAGAGGCTCTGACCGCTGAGGAATGCGCTGGCATTGATCGTGTCAGCGAGGGGATCAACGGTGAGCTGGGCCGACATCTGGCCGACTTGCTCACCGCAGAAGAAATCGAAGCTCTGGCCGAACGCTGCGCCCGGTTGCGCTCCTCCGGGAAGTTTCCTGGGCCGAGCGGTGACATGCCAGCCGTGCCTTGGCCGCTGTTCTAGGAGATTGCGGCACCGGAGTCGGTCCACAAGAAGCAAATCCAGTCGACGTCTTCAGTCTCGAAAGACGTGGCCACTGGACGTTGGCGTAGCGTGCAGCCTCAATAACGCTAGACGTTTAACCTAAGCTCGACCACGTTACGTCACGGAATAACCTTTGCCCCACGACAGACCCTGGAATTATGGTCGCCGGAATCTTCTGGACCGTCGCCCCTAGGACCACTATTTTGCTACCTCTAGTTTGCCCAGCAAATGAATCACCGGCATTCCGGGATTCGAGGCGCCCTTCAGAGCCGATGCTTGAGAAGTCTCAGGCGCGGCCCTTGAGGATCAGATTCCAGTACATGAACGGCAGGCCGTACCGCTTAAGCAGCCACATGTCGCTGCGCTCCTTGGTGGTGTCGATGAACGGGATGCTGGGGGCGGGCTGGAGGGTGTAGTCGAACTCGGCCAGCAGCATCTTTCCCCGAGCCGTGGTTAGGGGACATGAAGCGTACCCGCTGTACTGTGCCGATGGCAGTGATCCGTTCATGGCTGCCAGCAGGTTTTTCACCAACACCGGGGCCTGCTTGCGGATCGCGGCTCCGGTCTTCGAATTCGGGGTCGACCCTGCGTCGCCCAGGGCAAATATTTCCGGGTAGCGCTTATGACGCAGCGTGTGCTTGTCAATGTCCACGTAGCCGGCGGGGTTGGCAGGATCAGCCAGCGGCGTGAGTTTGAGCCAGTCCGGAGCGGACTGCGGAGGCACGACGTGCAGCAGGTCATAGTGCAGGGACTCCTTTGAACCAGCCGCATTGTCCGTGATCACTGCCATGCCGGCTTCGGGGTCCACTTCGGTCATTTCGCTGTTGAAGCGGACTTCGATGCCGTACTTGTCGACCACCCGCTCAAGCTCATCGGCGAACACCTTGACCCCGAACATGCCCGGCGTCGGCAGAACCATGACCACTCGGATGTCGTCCAGCACGCCCTGCCTACGCCAGTAGTCAGCTGCCAAATAGGCGATTTTCTGCGGTGCCCCGGCACATTTGATAGGACCCGAGGGCTGCGTGAATACGGCCGTCCCGGACTTCAGGCTGCGGATCATGTCCCAGGTCTTGGGCGCCAGGTCGTATCGGTAATTGCTGGACGCCGTCGGGGATTCCATAGCTTCGACCATGCCGGGGATCTTGTCCCAGTCCAACTGGATCCCGGGACAGACCACCAGATAGTCGTACGTGACGGAACCACCGGAGGAGAGTGCGACACTGCGGCGCTCAGGGTCGATGCCCGTCGCGGCGTCCTTGATCCAGGCAACACCCTGGGGCATGACGGCTGCCTGCGGACGGACCGTTTCCTGCTGGCTTGCGACGCCTCCGCCGACCAGGGTCCACAATGGCTGGTAATAGTGCTGCTCGCTCGGCTCGATCAGACCGATATCGGCCTGCCCTGCATTGCGGAGTCGGGCGGCAACACTCAGCCCCGCATTGCCGCCGCCGATGATCAGGATCTCGTGGTGCATAGACATTGGTAAGGCGCCTCTCTGGGAATCGAGCGTCGCTTCAGCACGGACGCCAGACACGTCGGGTTGTGACAGGGCCGCGGAACCTGCGAAGCCGGTAGTGGTGGCGTCTTCGCCTCCACTGCCGGGCCCACGCCGTCCCGGTGGGGTCCCAATCTGTGACACTCACCACAATATACCCTCCGGGGTATCTTGGCCACTCCCCACAGCTTCCCACGCCACACCGGATGCCAAGAGCCTGGGCCGACCTGGCGGCCCCGCCGGTCTTGACTGCCTACTACGACGCATTCGCCGAGAACGACCAAAAGCCGCCGCCCAACGACGAGCACCCGACTGCCTTGGAGCGGATCAAATCCAAGGAGTGGGGGCTCGGATTTGAGGACTTCCACCCAGCTATCAACTGATTTAGCCCGTCCGTCAGCTAGCAGCGGCAAGCCGGAATTCGGTCCATTGCAGCCCGCTTGCAAGATACCCCCTGGGGTATTATCGTTGTGAGTAGACCACTGGAGGATCCACCTACGGAGACTCCCCGACTGCCCGACGAAGGAGAGCCCCATGCTTTTGGAGCGGATTTACGACGAAGACCTAGCCCAAG
>JABBNV010000177.1 GCA_019352125.1 Acidobacteriota bacterium
CTAGTTATGGCTGCTAGTGCAAGCATTGCTGTGGCCCTGACGGCGTGTGGCGGCGGCGGTAACCCGCTTAGTAGCAGTGGTGGTGGGTCTGATGCCGCCGGCACCGGGTCCGTCGTCGTTGGTTCTGCTGATTTTCCTGAATCCGCCGTCATCGCGGAAATCTACGCTGGCGCGCTCAACGCCGCTGGCGTCAAGGCCACCACCAAGCTGAACATCGGAGCGCGTGAGATTTACCTCAAAGCGGTTCAGGACGGTTCGGTGGACATTGTTCCGGACTACAGCGGAAACCTCCTGGGTTACATTGACAAGAGCAATACCGTCACTGACGCAGCCGGGATTTTGAAGGCCATCCCCGGCAAATTGCCCAGTGGTATGAGCGTCTTGGATGCCTCGAAGGCTGAGGATAAGGACGCCATGGTGGTCACGAAGGTGACTGCGCAGAAGTATGGCAATTTGCAGAGCATCGAAGATCTGGCCAAGGTGTGCGACAAGATCACCCTGGGTGCCCCGCCGGAGTTTGCAGAGCGCCCCTATGGCCTCCCCGGGCTCAAAGCCAAGTACAACTGCGTGCCCAAGTTCAGTCCCATTGGCGACAGCGGTGGACCGCTGACGGTCAAGGCGTTGCTCGATGACACCGTTCAGGTAGCGGATATTTACACCACCACGCCGGCCATCAAGGACAACGATCTGGTGGTGCTCAGTGACCCCAAGAGCAACTGGTTGGCGCAGCAGGTGTTGCCAGTGGTGAAGACGGACAAGGTCAATGACAAGGCCAAGACCGCACTGAACTACGTGTCCAAGATCCTCACTACTGATGACCTGATCAGCCTGAACAGGCTGGTATCCGGGGATCAGAAGATGAACCCGAAGGACGCGGCAGACCAATGGCTGAAGGAAAAGGGCATTACGCACTAGCCCGTCTCGATGCGTCTGTGGCCCTCACCCGCAATCCAGTTTTCGTAAATTGGACTGCCGTGGTGTGGGCCACATTTCGTTTTTTGGCCAGCTTCGTGTGGAAATATAGGTGAATGGTAGATTTCACTCAGTCCGCGAAGCTCAAGAACGTTCAGTACGACATCCGCGGACCCATCTTGGCTGCGGCCCAGCAGATGGAAGCGCAGGGGCATCGGATCCTGAAGCTCAACATTGGCAACCCCGCACCCTTCGGTTTTGAGGCCCCCGATGCCATCTTGGTGGACATGATTCGCCACCTTCCCAACGCGCAGGGCTATAGCGATTCGCGGGGAATCTATTCAGCCCGCACTGCCGTCTCGCAGTATTATCAAAACCAGGGCATTCAAAACATCGACGTCGATGACATCTATCTGGGCAATGGGGTCAGCGAACTAATTTCGCTCTCTCTTAACGCATTCCTGGACGATGGAGATGAGATTCTGATCCCGGCTCCGGACTACCCATTGTGGACGGCTTCCGTATCCCTTGCGGGCGGCCGCCCCGTGCATTACCTGTGCGATGAGGAGCAGGGGTGGCAACCGGACCTGGAGGATCTGGAAGCGAAGATCACCCCGCGTACCAAGGGCCTGGTGATCATCAACCCCAATAACCCCACCGGTGCCGTCTACCCGGAGGCGACGGTCAAGGCTATGGTGCAATTGGCTCGCGAACACGGTCTGGTGGTTTTTTCTGACGAGATTTACGAGAAGATCTTGTACGGGAAGGCCAAGCATTTCAACACGGCAAAATACACGGACGACGACGTCCTCTGCCTCACCTTTTCGGGGCTGTCCAAGGCTTACCGTGTCTGTGGTTACCGAAGTGGTTGGATGGCCATTTCCGGCCCCAAGAAGCATGCTGCCAGTTATCTGGAGGGCATCCACCTGTTGGCGGACATGCGTCTTTGTGCCAACGTCCCTGGTCAGCATGCAATTCAGACAGCGTTGGGCGGATACCAGAGCATCCAGGACTTGATCTTGCCTGGAGGACGGTTGTTGGAACAGCGGAACAAAGCCTACGAGCTGCTCAATGCGATCCCAGGAGTAAGCACCCAACAGGCGGATGGTGCGCTGTACCTGTTCCCGAAGCTTGATACGGAGATGTACCCGATTGAGGACGATGAGAAGTTTGTGCTGGACCTGCTCAAGGAACAGAAGATTCTGGTCTCCCACGGGCGCGCTTTCAACTGGATTGCGCCGGATCACTTCCGGCTCGTGACACTGCCGGATGTGAACATCATTGAGGAAGCTGTGGGTAGAATCGCTGAATTCCTTGACGACTACAAGGCGTAACGGCCGCCCCAGCACGGCCTGGCGGTTACGGTGGAGTCAAGTCAACTAAGCGAAAGGCCCCGCACGTGTCTTCAAAGTATGCTTTCAAGAAGAGTCCCGCCACGCTACTGCGGGTAGAGCCCGGATTTACCTTGGCGGACACGGCTACTGACAATTCACCGGGATTCCCAGGTAGGAAGCGCGATGCCGTGCAGCTGCTGGAGGAGCGCGCCAAGACGTTGGCAACCTTGCAAGGGAAACTCTTCGCTCAAGCCAAGGGCGGTGGGGTCAAGTCTCTGCTCCTGATTCTCCAGGCTATGGACACTGCGGGCAAGGGCGGCATCGTGAGCCATGTGGTGGGGTCAGTGGACCCGCAGGGCATCGCATTGACGGCGTTCAAGGCCCCCACTGATGAAGAGAAGTCGCACGACTTCTTGTGGCGGATCAAGAAAGCAGTCCCCGAAGCAGGCATGTTTGGCGTGTTTGACCGTTCGCACTATGAGGACGTGCTGATCCACCGTGTGCACGGTTGGGCGGATGATGAAGAAATCGAACGACGCTACCGTGCCATCAATTCCTTCGAAGAGAAACTGGTTACCGGCGGCACCACCGTGGTGAAAGTAATGCTCAACATCAGCAAGGATGTGCAAAAGGAACGCCTTGCTGTCCGGTTGGGTGATCCCGCTAAGCACTGGAAATACAGCACTGGGGACCTTAGTGAACGCGCTTTCTGGCCCGCCTACATGGATGCCTATCAGGCTGCCTTTGATGCCACCAGCACGGATGTCGCGCCGTGGTACGTTGTGCCGGCTGACAAGAAATGGTACGCCCGACTGGCCGTTCAGGAACTTGTTGTGCAGGCGCTTGAAGGCATGGATCTTCAGTGGCCCAAGGGGGACTTTGACCTTGCGGAGGAGAAGCGCAGGCTTGCTTCCGCCTAGGAGTTAGCTTCCTTAGCTTTAGCGAGTCTGTCCCGGGCTCCCTGCAGCCATTCCTCGCATCGCTGAGCCAAGGCCTCGCCACGTTCCCATAGGGTTAGCGACTCTTCAAGGGTTGCGCCGCCTGCCTCTAGCTTGGCGACCACGGCAACAAGCTCTTCACGCGCCGCTTCGTAGCTGAGTTCTTGGACGCTAACGCTCTCGCTCATTTCTTGCCTTCCGGTGTTGAGGACTCTGATGCTGCTGTAGGTGTAGATGGGGCGGCCGTGGCAGCGAATTCGCCGTCGGCCACTCGGATGCGGAGCCTGTCACCCGAGACAAGCTGCACTGGGCTTCGCACTACGGAACCGTCTTGAAGCTGAACCACCGCGTATCCGCGGTCCAGTGTTTGCTGGGGTGAGAGCGAGCGAAGCTGAGCGCGCAGGTGTTCCAACCTGTCCGAGTGCCGGGTCACCAAGGTGCTTGCTGCCCCCAGCGTGCGCTGCCGCAGGCGCGCCAGATCCTCTTGCCGCACAGTAACCATGCCCTCAGGCTGGGCCACGACAGGGCGAGAAACCAGCTGGGTTAGCCGATCGCTTTCCCGCTCCAACATGGTGCTGATTCGCCGGTTCAGTTGCTCTCTGGCCTGAGCAACACGGGCTAGTTCTTCACCCACGTCCGGCACAATGCGCTTAGCCGCGTCAGTGGGCGTGGACGCTCGAAGGTCCGCTACATCATCCAGCAGGGGGCGGTCTGCCTCGTGGCCAATGGCACTCACCACGGGTGTGTTTGCGGCCGCTACGGCTCGAATAAGTAACTCATGGCTAAATGGCAGTAAGTCTTCGAGGGAACCTCCGCCTCGCGCAATGACAATAACGTCCACTGCCGGGTCGGCATCCAACTCTGCAAGCGCCGCACTGACTTGTGCGACGGCGTTAACACCCTGAACGGGAACCTCGCGAATCTCAAAGACCACGGCTGGCCACCGGAGTGCAGCATTTTGTAGCACGTCCTTCATAGCATCGGAGTCTCGGCCAGTGATGAGGCCAATTCGATGGGGGAGGAGCGGCAGCCGCTTCTTCCGAGACAGCTCGAACAGCCCTTCCGCAGCTAGCATCTGCCGAAGTTTTTCAATCCGAGCCAGTAGGTCACCCAGGCCAACCGGCCGGATGTCCCGACTCTGCATGGACAGACGGCCCGTCTTCATCCAAAAGTCTGGCTTCAGCTCCGCCACCACCCGGGAACCACGTTCCAGCGGAGTATCCATGGCCGCCATCACGGAGCCCCAGACTGTAACGGAGAGGGAGATTTCCGCATCCACATCCCGCAGGGTCAGGTAGCTGACGTTAGCCCGGCGGTTCAATTCGATGACCTGGGCTTCAACCCATGCTGCGGGAGCCCGGTCAATGTGCGCCTTGAGCTTTTGCGAGAGGAGATGGAGCGGCCAGGGGTTTTCCGCCGTCGTCTCTGCCGCTGTGGCAGGCACCGATAATTGTTCGTCGCTCACAGACTCCACCATAAACGTATCTTCTCAGCCGCCGCAGACATTGCCGGTTTTCAGCGGGGTATCAGGGCCCGGCAATGGTTGGCGGTTACAGTTGACAGGACGTCCTTTGCTTTCCCGGTGGTTGCTTGTTTGGAGAATGATGCGCAGTTTCATTGCGGCGCTGTCCGCAATCCTGTCCCTGTTGTTGTTGGGCGCGGCCGTGCCAGCCATATGGGCTGATCGAAACGTGGTGAGCGAGGATGGATTTGTGGCCTTGGCTGGCCCTTTGGGGTCAGACAAATCGTTTCAGAGTTCACTGGTCTCGGCTACCACCAAGCAGGTAACCAGCCAACTGAAGATGGATGCGGGATTGGCTGCGTTCGTGGCCCCGATTGTGAACGCAGCGGCCTCTGGACTGAGCCAGGATCCAGGGTATTCAGGGGCTTGGACGGAGACACTACGGCGTAGTCACCGGTTGACGGTATCCGATTCAGCGGATTCGACGGCGGCGCTCACCCTTGACGTAGCCCCGATGTTGGGTTTGGTGGCGAAGAAAGTGGCCTCCGGCATTGGTGCTGAAGTCAGCACCCCATCACAGGTGCTGATTAGCCTAGGGCAACCGAGCCAAAGAACAGCAATTGTGAAACTGGCCACCTATGCGCCGTTGGGGTACTGGGCAGCAGCTGCCGGTGTGCTGCTACTCTTCTTGGCGTTGCTCAGTGCCCACCGTCGGTCCACCACTTTGCTGCTCTATGGCGTGGGGGGATTGGTGGTGTGCGCTTTCTGGATGGTGCTTATCTCGGTGGTAGGTGGCGCGGTTTCCAACAGTGCCAGTGGTAACTCAGTAGCGGACCTGTTCAAGACCCAATTTGTGCATGCCGCCTCGGATAGCTTCACAACCTGGATTGTCGTGGGTGCCGTGGCCAGCGCCGTTCTGGCCGTTTTGGGTGGGGTCAGCCGAATTTTCGCCCGACGCTAACTCGGCGTCGGCCTCGTCCCATCTCCGCCGGGGCCCGTAGTATTGAACTATGACGAGCGCTGCTGTTTCTGTTCCCATGCCCATGGTTCCCCGCCGTCGTCGGACTCCCGATGACGTTGCTTCCGCTACACCTGTAGTTGGCGCACGCAAGCTCTTTTTGGCTGCACCCAGGGGCTACTGTGCCGGCGTGGACCGAGCGGTTATTGCTGTGGAGAAGGCCTTGGAGCATTACGGCGCTCCCGTTTATGTGCGGAAGCAGATTGTGCACAACCGCCACGTGGTGGAGACCCTCGAAGAGCGTGGGGCCATTTTTGTTGAAGAAACTGACGAGGTTCCGCAGGGGGCACTAGTGGTCTTCTCGGCGCATGGGGTATCCCCGGCCGTGGTTCAATCCGCCGAAGACCGTGGGCTGCGCACCAT
>JABBNV010000178.1:0-4358 GCA_019352125.1 Acidobacteriota bacterium
AAGGAACGGTCTGCGGGGCGAGTAGCCCATGGCTGGGCGGGCGCGTCAAGCCTCAGTTGCGTTGTGGTGCCGGGCACCCGGCAAATCTGCGTCAACTCCCCTGCCTTGGCGAGGACGTCCGCAAAATGCGCTGGGTCAGTGGCGCGCAGATCGACTACGATCGTCGCCTCGGCTGCTACGACGTTGGCCTGCGTTCCGGCACGAATGCGACCAACATTGAGGGTCACATCCGGCCACAGCTCAGCCAACGTCTGCAGCTCGAGCGCGAGGTGGGCAGCCGCCACCGCCGCGCTGGCGCCTTTCTCCGGTTCGATCCCAGCATGGGCGGCCCGGCCCGAGATCGTGAACACGAGGTCGGCAACGCCCTTACGAGCCACGACCAGATCTCCGTTCGAGCGGGCACACTCCAGGCAGAGCGCTTGGTCCTTGCCCGCGGCGAGCTCCCGGATCACCGGCCCGCTGCCCGGTGAACCGATTTCCTCGTCCGGGACCAATACAAAGGTGATGCTCCCGTATCTATCCCAGTTCCGGGATTCGAGTGCTTCCAGTGCGTAGAGGCCAGCCAGGGCGCCGCCCTTGTCATCGCTGGCGCCAGGACCATACGCAATGCCGTTGACGTCCACGTGGAGCGGCCGGGCTGCTGCCTCGCCTACGGAAAAGACCGTGTCAAGGTGGGCGCATAAAAGGGTGTGCGTCGTTCCCGTGCCGCGTAGCGTTGCGACCAGGACATCACCGAGGTCGCCCAGATGTGGGGATCGAACCGGGATGCGCAGGATGTCCGCTCCCAGTGCGCGGAGCCTGTCCTCGAAAAACTTGCTAAGTTTGCGGATCGCATCTTCAGAACCGGAACCACTGTCCTGGGAAACGATTTCGGCCAGATCAGAAGTAAACGCGTTGATCCTGTCCCGGACATCCTGCCTCAGGATGCCCGGGACCAGGTCGGTTCCGGGAACTGCGGGTCGGGCGGGTGCCGGCATCGTCAAAGGACCTTCGAGAGGAAGGCGCGCGTCCGATCCTGTTGTGGATTGCCGAATAGCTCCGCGGGGGTCCCGGATTCGACAACTACACCGCCGTCCATAAACGTGACGGTGTCCGCGACTTCTCGGGCGAAACCCATTTCGTGGGTGACCACAATCATGGTCATTCCGTCGCGGGCCAGACCGCGCATGACATCGAGTACGTCCCCGACGAGTTCGGGGTCCAGGGCCGAAGTCGGCTCGTCGAAGAGCATGAGGCGTGGTTGCATCGCCAAGGCGCGGGCAATTGCCACCCGTTGCTGCTGGCCGCCGGACAGCTGCGCCGGGTAGTGTCCTGCCCACGCCCGCAGGCCGACTCGCTCGAGCAGTTCAAGGGCGGCCTCGCGTGCCGCGGGACCGCGCCTGCCATCAACGACTCCCGGCGCGAAGAGAACGTTCTCCAGTGCGGTCATATGGGCGAAAAGGTTGAACCGCTGAAAAACCATACCGACGTGCTTCCGTTGTTTAGCGACGTCTGCAGGGCGCATCTCATGGAGTTTGTTGCCGCGCCGGGTGTATCCGACCAGTTCTCCAGCGACTCGCATTTGCCCGCCGTCGACGGTCTCCAGATGGTTAATGCATCGAAGGAAGGTGGATTTACCGGAGCCGGAAGGGCCGATGAGGCAGGCGACTTCGCCCTGTTGCACGGTCATGTCAATGCTCTTGAGCACTTCGAGGTGCCCGAACGATTTCCGGATGCCGCGAGCCTCCATCATCGGAACCTCAAGGGCAAGGGATGGAATGTTCACTGGTGCTGCTCCTCTGACTCGATCCTCAGCGCTTTGTCACGCCGGGAGGAGATCCACCTCGCCACGAAGCCGCCAGATGGACCTGTCCGGTTGATGCCCCGGCCAAACCGCCGTTCAAGGAACCCTTGACCGATGGTCAAAACACTGGTCAAGACCAGGAACCAGAGGGCAACTACGACGAGCAAAGGGATGACTTTGAAGTTCTGCGCATAGATGGACTGGGCATTTGAGAGAAGGTCGGCGCCTCCAATGACGGACACCAACGAGGTGGACTTGAGCATGGTGATTGTCTCGTTGCCCATCGGCGGCACTATGACGCGCATGGCTTGTGGCAGCACGACTCTGAATGTTGTCTGGGCGCCAGTCAAGCCAAGGGCAGAAGCGGCCTCCGCCTGCCCGGAGTCAACCGCCAGGATCCCGGCGCGCACGATCTCTGCGGCATAGGCGGCCTCGTTCGTTGTCAACGCGATTAGCGATGCAGCAGTCGCGCCGATGGCGGTCGAGGTGGCGATTTGGGCAAAGGTAATTTCCGTCAGGGGGATTCCGAGGCTAAGTACCGGGTACAGGGCCCCGAGGAAACCCCAGAAAATGATCTGGACGAGCAGCGGAGTCCCACGAAAGAACCAGATGTATGCGGTTGCGACATACCGCAGAACAGGGTTCGCGGATAGTCGCATCACAGCCACGACAGTGCCGCCGGCCAGCCCAAGGACCATCGCGACGACTGTGAGCCAAATGGTGGTCCCAAGCCCTCGGATAATGGCGGGGTGGAACAGATATTGAAGGACCGTGGGGGTATCGAGGTTGGGGTTGCTCGCCAGTGACAAGAGCGCCGCAGCCAGGACCGCGACCGTTAGGGCGCCGGTTATCCATCGGAAGGGGTGCCGCAGCGGAATCACGCTGAGGTTCTCCGTTTTCCCTTCCTCCGGTGACGACTAAGGGGGCAGCTCGGCTTTGTAGCGATCAGTCGATGGCTGCATCGATGGTCGCCTCCTTGATGGAAATTGGCTCCTGTCCCCATTTCTTCATGATCTTGGCGTAGATCCCATCTGCCATGAGTTCCTTCAGCCCGGATTGGAAGGCGGCCGCCAACTTGCTCTGGCTTTTGAGGAAGCCAACGCCGTTCGGCGTCGCGTGGTAGCCATTCGGAGCGCTCTTGTCCTCAAGGACGGTTGCCTGTCCATCAACCTTTGATGCAATGTCCACGAGGTTCACCTTCGTGGCGACAAAAGCCTCTGCCTTTCCGGCTTTGATGGCATTAAAGGCATCGGTGTTCTGCGGGTATTCGGTGACGGCGATCGGTGCGCTGCCGCAGGATTCGGCCGAGACAGTGGCGAGCAACCCGACCTGCTTGGTGGCTTTCTGAACGGCCACAGTTTTGCCGCACAAGGACTTCAGGTCGGAGATGCCTCCGGCATTGTCTTTGAGGACCAGAATTCCCGTACCGGAGGCCGAGTAATCCACGAAAGTGGCAACAGCTTGTCGTTCCTTGTTATCGGTGATGCCTCCGACGATGGCGTCGTACTTCCCTGCCTGCAGGCCGGGAACTAGCCCGTCAAAGGGCTGCTGCTGAAAGTCGGCCTTCAGCCCCAGCGTTGCCGAGACGGCAACAGCGAGATCGTAATCGAGGCCCTTGAATTTGTCGGTCACACCCTCCGAGGCGAAAGCGATGAAGGGCTCGTAAGGTGCGTTGGTCGCAAACCGAATGGTTCCGGCGCTGGCGACTGGCCCGGGAACCAGGCTTGCCGCCCCTTGGTTCAACGAGACCGTGCCAACACCCTTGATCTCGGCCGTCGCTGAGGTCTTTGCGGCGTCAGCGGTGCTGCAGCCGGACAACGCGACGGCAGTGGCAAGCGCCGCTGTCAAAAGAAAAGCCGGCCGTGCTGGGGGAATTGAGTGCATGGGTGTGACCTCTCGGTATGTGTTGCAAATCACTGTGGTCTAAATATTACAGTTCCACGTAAATACGTCAAGGTTGTAATGCCTGAAACACGGCTCGGCGGTCGACCTACACCAGGGATTGCCGCTGGCTAACGGCTTCGAAGCTTTGCATTCGCAGGAGCGCCGCGTCACCCAGCCTCTCGATGACTCCGGCCACGAGGAGTTCGATGATGACCATCGAGGGCACATAGCTGTCGTAGGCGCTGGGGCTGTCCACATGGGCCGGCAATACGACGGAGGCGATCGAGGCAACAGGGGAAAGCCACCTGTCAGTCAACAGGACGATTTTGGAGCCCTGCTCATCCAACTGGCGGGCGAACTCCAGTGTTTGCGGTTCGTAACGGCGGTAGTCAAAGAGCACGAAGACGTCCCGCTTGTCCGCTCCCAGCAACCGGTCCGCCCGCGGCACCGACGCATCCGGCAAGCTCTCGACTCCCGGCCGCAGTTGCATCAAATGCTGAACCAGATACTCCGCCAGCAGGCGGGTAAAACGACCGCCCCCCGCCGTCACCCGGCGTTGGCTATCCGAGAGCAGAGCCACGGCCGCATTCAATTCGTTCGAGGGCAACCGCTCAAGAGTCTTCTCAATCCCGGCAGTGAAGGATCCCCGCCCGGGTCCCCCCGCCAGCACTGGGATCGCTTCAAAGGGCCG
>JABBNV010000178.1:4368-4750 GCA_019352125.1 Acidobacteriota bacterium
GTGGACTGGCGCTCCGCTCCTCAAGCTCGTCCCGCAACGCCTGCTGAAAAAGCGGGAAGCTTTCAAAGCCCAGCCGTGATGTGAAACGGAGAACCGACGGGGCCGACGTCCCGGCCCGCTGCGAGAGCTTCGCCACAGTTTCCAACCCGGCGGCCGGATAGTTAGCCATCACAGCACGGGCAACCCGTCGCTCCGCAGGACTGAACGCGCCCAGCCGGGCCTGAACCAGTTCCAGAACGGTGTCTTCGGGACGCATGTTGTCTCCTGCTGTTACGAACGAGCAAAGCCTGTTCCATACGTTACACAAAGCTGGTTATCATCCGCGTCCTCGCAGCTGAGAGGGCAGGCCGTCGGCCGACAACGCATCCAGTTAGCCAGCTAT
>JABBNV010000178.1:4760-5962 GCA_019352125.1 Acidobacteriota bacterium
TGTACGTTAGCGGCCATGAAAAACTGACCCTCAGGTGTCATTCGGCAGCATTGTCTGTTCCTGCTGGTGGGCGGCTGGCACCTGCCCCGTCCACTGACGGTAGCTTGATCAGAGGACTGTCCACCCTAGCTGGGGGTGTGGCCCATCACGGTTCTGCTCCGACAGTGACTTCTCCCCGGACTGGTGCCGGCCGCATACGGCCGAATGCACCTGTTCCGATCAGAGAAAGAGCATCGAGCCGCATGACTATCGTCTCCCACACCGTCGCCAAAATGTAATCTTTCGTAGCATGTGTAGACACCCATGCGAAAAAGCATGTCTACGCCATCATGACAAACACAGGCGAACACCTCGAAACCCGAGACTTCCCCATCACTAGTACTGGCATCAAGCGAGCCATCACCTGGGGCGGCAGGCGCACCGGAGGCGACGTGAACACGCTCTGGGTCGTTGAAGGGACATCCTCCTACGGAGCCGTGCGCACCGGCACGGTTACTGACGCTGGCTGTACGGTCACCGAAACACCGTGCGGATACGCGAAAATCGGCGCGACGTCGCCAAAAACCAATCCACTGAATGTCCAGCGCATGGCCGTCGCGGCACGCCCGGTGGAAGCCGGGAAGCTGCGTACCCACGGCTGAATGAGGGCGCACGCGCCGCACTACGGGTTCTCGTAACCGCCCGTAACATGCTCGCTGTTGAACGTACGAAGGATGTCAACGCGCTAGCCGCGCTTTTGCGCCTAACCCTGCTGGGAGCAGACGTGTGCAAGACGCTGGGCAATGCCCAGATCCTCCAAGTCGCTGGATGGCGCACCCGGAATGAAGCGCTCGAGTTGAAGGTGGCCCGCGCCGAGGCGGTGCGGCTAGCCCAACGGATCACCAAGCTGGACGCACAAATCAAGGAGAACACAGTTGAGATGAGCGCTCTGCTTCAGCTCAGCGAAGGCAGGGAACTGCTGGAGCTCGCCGGTATTGGACCGGTTGTTGTGGCGGCCTGCGTGACCTTGACCAGCTCGTGCAGCCTCTACTCATTGGACTTCAGCTGCTCACCAGGGCGTTCAAAGCGCTGATAGAGCGGTTATGGCCTTTACTCATGGATTCCGGGCGGTCACCAGGATCCGCAATCCCTGACGGATCCCCTCATTCAGGCGGGGACGACGCAGCTGATCAACCAGTATCGGCAGCACTGCCATCGCCATT
>JABBNV010000179.1 GCA_019352125.1 Acidobacteriota bacterium
GTAAAGAACGGCGGGGAGAATCACGCCGCCCACTGCTGCAGCCACGGGGACTATAGCTTTCCCAGGAGATCTAAGATCCCCTGCCACAAATTCGCGCTTGAGTTCTAGGCCCGCCACAAAGAAGAAGATGGCCAGTAAGCCATCCGCCGCCCACTGGCCCAGACTGAGTTTGAGGTGCAGAAAATCAGTGCCCAGCTCAAAGTCGCGCACCGCAAAGTAGCCGTCTGCCAAGGGAGAGTTGGCCCAGATGAGGGCAACCACCGTGGCTACCAGCAGGAGGGCGCCACCCACGGTTTCCTTGCGCAGAATGGCGGAAATGCGCAGCTGTTCGGGGTAACTCCCGCGGCTCAATATGCTCTTGCGGGCTGCGTTCTTTTCAGGCAGGGACATGGCCCTCACTTTCCAGATGGTTCGGTCAACTATTTGCGGGTACCGCAAAAACATTGCCGACCAGACTTCCCGGCGCACCTAGTGACTACTGTATCAATGCCGCGTCAGCGGCCCGTTTGGCCCCAGGGCTTAGACCCACAAGCCTGGACTCCAAAGCCTGGGTTTAGAAGAGGGTGCGGATACCGATCACGGCCGTGGCGATTCCGAAGATCATGGAGATGGTCACCAGCATCATGTGCACGGTCAGAAAACGCGTGGGGCGGCCAGCTTCATCCCGGGCGCGCGGATCCTTCATGGTGCGGCGCAAAAACGGCGGCCAAACGATGACCGTCCACAATCCGGCCAGAATGAGCACGATGGAAAGGGCAATGGGGAGGTGCATGGGGTTCCTTTGAAAGAGTGTGTCAGTGAAGTACGACGGCGTGCCAGGAGTCAGCGCGATTAGTGCGTTTGGAGCCACTCACGCGCTTGCGTGGCCTGAATGTTCAGCGCCTTGCCAATCATGGGCTCCGCGGCCGAGGCAATCTTGGCCCCCAGGAACGGAATCGGTGAGGTGACCTCGCCCGTTAAGTCCACGCGTGCGCCGTCGCCCTCGGCAACGATGCTCTGTTGCGCCGTGACGTCCAACGGAGCACCAGCCACCGTTAGCTTGATGGTTGCGGTGCGCGCACCGTTCGCCGCCGGTGCCGCCCAATCATCAACCTGCGTGACTTTCAACATGGAGCCAACAAAGGTGCGGGCTATATCCGGTAGGCGGTCCGTGGGCAGCGTGCGCACCGTGGTTGTTGTGAAAGCGCCGCTCAACGGGCCGTCCACCACAAAGGATTCCAGCGTTCCGCCCACCAGCTCCGAGGTGTGTCGAACAAAATCCTCGCTGCAGAAGATGGCGGCAACGCGATCAACGGATGCATCGATGGTGGTGGAAGCGCTGAGCGCCATGGGTTCTCCTTGTGGGGGTCTACCAGCGGATTGGTCTGCTAGCCATTCTCGCAGGAACCGCGCCGTGGGGGAAAACGCTTGTCACTGCATCCGCGTAGACTTGTTTTGTACCCGGTGTTCTGACGAACCTCGGCTTTTTGTGTTGCGTTTTGGCGGGTTGAGCGCCGCCGTGCTTGAGCTGGATCTTGAGGAGATTTTGTGACCCTGAACGGACTGCGTACCAGCCTGCGTGCCAATACCGCGTTTAGCCGTGTGCGTACCAATGCCGCCATAGCACACGCCCAACGCAGCGAGGACTTGCAGGTTGCAGCCCCGGCTGGCCTGCGCCCTGCACTGCTGGCGGAGTTGGCGGAGGGGCTGGCTAGTGCGGAACCGGTTGCTGCAGCCGGGCCCTTTGCCGATGCTGCGGGCGTGGTGCTGGCCATTACCGCCACGGGCCGCGAAGCCGAGGATCTCAGCACGGCCTTGCGCGCGTATCTGCCCGCTGACGCCGTGGCGGAATTCCCCAGCTGGGAAACCCTCCCGCATGAGCGTCTTTCGCCCCGTTCGGATACTGTTGGCCGCCGTCTGTCCGTGCTGCGCAGGCTCACGCATCCAGAGCCCGGCGCGGAACCGCTGCGGGTTGTGGTGGCCCCGGTGCGCGCCGTGGTGCAACCGCTGGTGGCAGGTCTGGGGGATCTGGAACCCGTACACCTGAAGGTGGGGGATGAGGTTCCCTTCACCTCCGTGGTGTCCGCCCTGGCAGATGCAGCTTACGCACGGGTGGATATGGTGACGCACCGGGGCGAGTTTGCCGTGCGCGGTGGTATTTTGGACGTTTTCCCGCCCACGGAGGATCACCCCCTCCGCATCGAGTTCTTTGGCGACGAGGTGGAGCACATGCGCTGGTTTGCCGTGGCAGATCAGCGCTCGCTGTCCGGGCCGCATATTGTGCACCCCAGCGCCCTCTTTGCCCCGCCCTGTCGCGAAATCCTGATCACCCCGTCCGTCATGTCCCGCGCGGCGAAGCTCAAGGATGAGCTGCCTGCTGCCGCGGATATGTTGGAAAAAATTGCCGGCGGTATAGCTGTGGAGGGAATGGAATCGCTGGCCCCAGCACTGGTTGATGCCATGGTGCCGCTCACTTCATCCTTCCCGCCCGGCTCCATCGCTGTCGTCATGGAGCCGGAAAAGGTGCGTGCGCGTGCGCACGACCTCGAGGCCACGAATCAGGAATTTTTGGAGGCGGCATGGTCCACCGCGTCCGACGGCGGTGCGGCACCTATTGCGCTGGCCACGGCTCACGGTGTGGACCTGGAATCCGCGAGTTTCCGCTCCCTGACGGATACACGCGCGGCTGCTCTGGTGGCCGGGTTGAGCTGGTGGTCCATCACCAGCTTCGACTCGGATACCGAGCTGACCCCCGAGTTTGATGTGATTTCCATTCCCGCCCGTGAGCCCCGTGGATACCGCGGGGACGTTGCGGAGATGCTCGAGTTCATTGGCTCGCGGGTGCGGGATCAATGGCGGATTGTGGTGGCTACGGACGGCCCCGGACCCGCGCAACGCCTGGCCGAGCTGTTCCACGAAGCCAACATTCCCACATCGCGTGTGGAGTCTTTGGACGCGGAGCCGGAGCGAGGCATCATCGAGGTGACGACGGCGGCTGTGGGCCACGGATTTGTGTTGGACGAGCTGCAGCTGGGTCTGCTGACCGAGGCTGACTTGTTGGGCCGGGCATCCGCATCCTCCACCAAGGACATGCGCAAAATGCCATCCAAGCGGCGCAACGCGGTGGATCCGTTGCAGCTGCGGGCCGGGGATTTTGTGGTGCACGCGCAACACGGGGTGGGCCGGTTTGTGGAGCTCATTCAGCGGAAGGTTGGCGGGGTTTCGGCGGTTACGACGGTCTCGCCGGCGCGCGGGGCCTCGACAGGCTCGACCACCGGAGGTTCCGGTGGCGTGGCGATCCGCGAGTATTTGGTGCTGGAGTATGCACCGGCCAAGCGCGGCGGCCCGGGAGACAAGCTCTTTGTGCCTACGGACCAATTGGATCAAGTCACCGCGTACGTGGGCGGGGATTCCCCGGCGTTGTCCAAAATGGGCGGTTCGGACTGGGCCAACACTAAGAACAAAGCGCGCAAGGCCGTCAAGGAAATTGCTGGCGAGCTGATCCGTTTGTACTCCGCACGGATGGCATCCAAGGGCCACGCGTTCTCACCGGACACCCCCTGGCAACGCGAGCTTGAAGAGGCGTTCCCGTATGTTGAGACGCCGGATCAGCTGACCACCATCAATGAGGTCAAGGCGGACATGGAGCGTGAGATCCCCATGGACCGCTTGGTCTCCGGGGACGTGGGCTACGGCAAGACGGAAATTGCCGTGCGGGCCGCGTTCAAGGCCGTGCAGGATGGCAAGCAAGTGGCCGTGTTGGTGCCCACCACCTTGCTGGCGCAGCAACATATGGAGACCTTTTCCGAACGGTTCTCCGGCTTTCCCGTGCGGATTAAGCCGCTCTCTCGTTTCCAAACTGCCAAGGAGGCAAAAGAGACGATCGAAGGCGTACGCAGCGGCGCCGTCGACGTCGTCATTGGAACGCACCGCATCCTCTCCAAAGAGGTCCAGTTCAAGGATCTGGGCCTGGTGATTGTGGATGAGGAGCAGCGCTTTGGTGTGGAGCACAAGGAAGAACTGAAGAAGATGCGCACCAATGTGGATGTGCTCGCCATGAGTGCCACGCCCATTCCGCGCACCCTGGAGATGTCACTCACCGGCATTCGTGAAACGTCTACTTTGGCCACTCCGCCGGAGGAGCGGCACCCGGTGCTCACCTATGTGGGGCCTTATACGGACAGGCAAGCCTCCGCCGCCATTCGCCGCGAACTGATGCGCGAGGGGCAGGTGTTCTTTGTGCACAACCGTGTCTCCTCGATTGACAAGATTGCCTCGCACCTGCAGGAATTGGTGCCGGAAGCGCGGATTGCCGTGGCACACGGGCAGATGAGTGAATCCCGCCTGGAGCAGATCATTGTGGACTTCTGGGAGAAGCGCTTTGACGTGCTGGTATGCACCACGATCATTGAGACCGGGCTGGATATTTCCAACGCGAACACCCTGATTGTGGACCGTGCGGACAACTTTGGGCTCTCCCAACTGCACCAGCTGCGCGGGCGCGTGGGGCGTGGCCGCGAACGTGCCTATGCCTACTTCCTGTACCCGTCCGAAAAGCCCTTGGGCGAAATTGCCCTGGAGCGTCTGAAAGCCGTGGCAGCACACAATGAGCTGGGCGCCGGTATGCAGCTGGCCATGAAGGACTTGGAGATCCGCGGCGCCGGTAATCTACTCGGCGGCGAGCAGTCCGGTCACATTGCCGGGGTGGGCTTTGACCTGTACATCCGGCTGGTGGGTGAAGCTGTGGCGGAATACCGCGGCGAAGCTGAAGAGCAGCTGGCCGAGATGAAGATTGAGCTGCCCGTTAATGCTCACCTGCCGCACGATTACGTGCCTGGAGAGCGGCTGCGACTAGAGGCGTACCGCAAGCTGGCCGCCGCCGTCACAGCGGAAGCCATTGATGAGGTGCTGGCGGAACTGGTGGACCGTTACGGTGAGCCGCCCGCAGCCGTGGACAGCCTGATAGCTGTGGCCCGCTTCCGCGTGGCCGCGCGAGCGGTGGGGCTCAGTGACGTGGGTGTGCAGGGGAACTTTGTGAAATTTGCCCCTGCGGACCTGCCCGAGTCCAAGGTGATGCGGCTGCAGCGGATGTACCCCGGCTCGCAGCTCAAGCCAGCGCTGAACGCCGTGCTGATCCCCAAGCCCAAGACCTCCCGGATTGGCGGCAGAGATCTGGTGGATACGGAGATTTTGCAGTGGGCGTCCGCAGTGCTGGAGGCCATCTTTACCCCCGCGGGCCCGTAACTGGCCCCGGGGGTGAGCCCGGCGCCGTCGTCGTGCTCCCGCTCCGTCCCAGATGCACAAAACCCCCTCAAACGGACCAAACACCCGGCCGTGGCAGGGGGATTTGTCCGTTTGAGGGGGTTCGGTGACAGTGCTGCGTTTACTTGCCGCCGACAGAGTTGGAGCGGCCAATCCAGGTCATCGGAATCACCAGGGAGAGGAAAATGAGGACCAGTGCCAAAGCCGCCGGCCAGACATTCTCCAGGGTCAGGAAGCTGAACGAGAAGATGCCGCCGCAGAACAGCACAAAAAAGACGATGAACAAGATGATGCTCTGCCCAAGGTTGTTCTCGCGCTCAAGTGGCTGATGCGCCATGGTTCCTCCTGAATGAAATTTACTGGTCTGTGCTGCTGGTTGCCACGAGCGCTTGGTACGCCTGTTGACTGTGCCGGAGCTGAAAACCACCGACTATCGTGCCACCAGTCTAGTACGCGCTGGAGCCGGTTTGACCGTTGACAATCGCAATGCCGGAGCTGGCCCCAATTCGTGTTGCGCCCGCGTCGATCATTGCCTGCGCATCGGCCAGAGACCGCACCCCGCCGGAAGCCTTGACTCCAATATCCGGGCCAACCGTGGCGCGCATCAGTTTCACATCCTCAACCGTTGCGCCGCCCCCATTGAATCCAGTGGAAGTCTTGACGAAATCTGCCCCAGCAGTCACCGCAGCGGTGCAGGCGAGGACCTTC
>JABBNV010000180.1:0-638 GCA_019352125.1 Acidobacteriota bacterium
GACGATCGAACCGGACCAACCGCTTCGATCTCCGATTCGAGCACGTCACGCATGCGTTCAGAAATGTTCGTCCGGATGGTGTCGATAACGGATTCGGGGGCACCCTTCATCGCCACAGCCAGCACGGCAGCGTCGATACCGCGCAGCACCAGTTGAACGTCACGGGCTTCCAGCTTCACAATGTCAGCGAACGTCAACATCCTGGAACGTACTTCTTCAGCCAGTTCAGGATCGCGTGCTTCCAGCTCTTCCAGCAACGCCTTCTCCGTCGCCACATCGGCACGGTTGATGATATCTACCAAGGGCTGCACGCCCCCGACAACGGTCACTTGTTCGCGAGGGGACACAACCGCACCCGCGCGTGTCTTGAGACTCTCAGCGAGCATCGCAACGGCTTCCGGCGCGGGTGTGGTCATCGTGGCGATCGCCTGAGCCACATCGGTACGTAACTGACCCGACAGACCCGCTAGTGCCGCCGAGGCCCGATCTGGGCGCAAATGCGCCAACACGAGCGCTATTGTGTAGGGCAGCTCCCCCTCCAGCAACGACACGAGCTGCCCGGCCTCAGCATCGTCCAAGAATTCGAATGACTTGCCGGCCATCGTGGACGCCAACCGGTCCATCACACCACCGGCACG
>JABBNV010000180.1:648-1667 GCA_019352125.1 Acidobacteriota bacterium
CGTTCAGACCCGAAAGCGCCCTCCAATAAACCAGCAGCCGCATCTCGGCCACCAATGGCGGGGCGACGCCCGGAAACTACCAGATCATGAAATTCGCCCATGACCTGCTCGGCGACGTCCGGGCGAACCCGGCGCATTCGCACGATCTCCGCAGCAATATCTTCAGCTTCAGGCTCAGTGAACTGCCTCAGCACTGCGGCAGCGCCATCTTTCGACAGTTGCATGAGCACCGCGGCCGCTTTCTGCGTCCCCGTCATCGTTCCGGCCATCATGCGCCTACCTTCTCTTCCATCAGGGCACGCATCAGCTGCGCGGTCTTTTCCGGGTCCGCTTTCGCCAAAGCATCAATACTGTTCCGGCGTCCGTCGGCGTCCGTCGTTTCCATCGCGGGCAGAGCGGCCGGTTCCGGAATATAGGGCAGAGCCGTTGTCGGCGCTGGTGCAAGAGGAAGCGGGTCAATCTGCAACATCGCATCAGGGGATTCGCCCAAATCCACCGGTTGACGCTTCTGACGACGGTTTCGCAAGGCGTAGAACACCAAAGCTGCCAAGACAAGGACCAGAACGCCGGCACCTAACCCAAGATTGGTCCAGAATTTCTGGGCGGCGGCACCGTCAGCCTCAGCTTTCGCCGCTGCAAGAGCGGCCTTGGCCGCATCAGCTTGGGCGGTCGAGAACGGAATGATTTTCACCGCGACAGTGTCGCCACGATTGCGGTCAACCCCGGCGGCGGTGGAAATGAGATCGTTCAACGTCGCGGCATCAAGGCTTTTCGCCGCAGTAGCATCCACGGCAACGGAGATAGCCTGCTTTTTCAGGACACCCGCCGGAATAGTATCGCTCTCCGTGGTTTTGTTGATCGCATTGTTTTTGGTCACGCTATCGCTCGTGGATGACCCAGCCGGGGCTGCCGAAGCTGATGCGGTGGAGCTGGAGGTTGGGGATGGGACGGCAATATTGTCCGGACCAAGAACGCCCGTGCCATTGTTGTTGCCGCTTGCGCCGGTCACTGTCTTCTGG
>JABBNV010000180.1:1677-2382 GCA_019352125.1 Acidobacteriota bacterium
ATCCAAATCGGCGGCGACGGAAACGGTCGAATTCCCCACCCCCACGACCTTGTCGAGCATGGCTTGGACGCTGGAGCCGATGCGCTTTTCGTAGTCGTTAGCGGTTTTATCTGTCGATGTCCCGGCGGCCCCCGTGGTGAGGACGTTGCCTTTAGCATCGACCAATGAAACATTCTCAGGCTTCAGATCGGTCACCGATGACGACGTCAAATGCACGATGGCGTTGACCTGGCTGTCGGTGAGTGTTGTCCCGGAGGAGGTTTCCACGAAAACGGAGGCGGTCGGTGACTGCTTCTGATCGGTGAACACGGTTTGGGCGGGGATAGCCAATTTCACGGCGGCGTTTTTTACCCCGTCCATCGCCATGATCGTTTTTGCCAGTTCCCCTTCCATGGCCCGCTTGTACGTGACCGACTGCTGAAATTCGGAGGAGGTGACGCCCATGTTGTCGAGCAAGCCGTAGCCACCTGTGGTGGAGGATGGCAGGTTTGCTGCGGCCGCTTTCAGCCGCTCATCGTTGACTTTGGCATCAGGTACCATGATCGTGGAGCCGCCGTTGTCCAACTGGTATGGGACGTTATCGGTTTTCAACTGGGCCACAATGGCGCTGGCGTCCGTGCCGGACAGGCCGGAAAACAGTGGTGAGTACGCTTGTTTTCCAAAGACGGAACCCAAGGCGACAGATCCAAGTAGGATGACCGCGAC
>JABBNV010000180.1:2392-5940 GCA_019352125.1 Acidobacteriota bacterium
GAAAGCGCGCACGAGGAACGGGGGCATCAGGCTGACATCCTCATGATCTCGTTGAACCCGTCAACGGCTTTGCTGCGCACAGCGGCTGTCAGTTCGAGGGTGACTTGAGCCCGGGCAGCAGCAATGGTGGCGTTATGAATGTCGTCCAGGTTTCCCGTCACGGCTTTCACCGCCAAAGAATCGGATGTCGATTCGAGACCTTGAAGATTGTTGACGGCCCCAGCGAGTGAATTGCCGAAATCGGCGGCGGAGCTCGGTTTTGTTGCAGTGACAGAGGGCAAGTAGCTGGTGCCTGTCACTTGGGTAACAGAGCTGATGGGCGCGATGGCCATGGTGGTCTTACTTTCCGATTTGGAGTCCGGCTTCATACATGGTTTTTGCCCGATCGACCACGGCCGCATTGGCCTGGTATCCGCGCTGAGCCATGATGAGCGAGCTCATCTGATCACTGAGGTTGATGTCCGGGTATTTGACGTATCCGCCCTGATCCGCAAGGGGGTTGTCAGGTTCGTACACCATGCGACCTTGTGCACTGCCCAGTTGGGTTCCGGAGACGTACACCCCGGAGTTACCGGCACCAGCTTGCGCTTGTACATAGCGTGCCTGGAATGCCGGCCCGTTAGTGCTCGTGGCTGTGTTGATGTTGGCGATATTGTCGCTGATCGCATCCAGCCATTTACGGTGGACGGTCAGCCCTGTTCCTGCGATACCGATGGCATCAGCCACTAGGACTCCTTCAACGCGGCGCGGACAGCGGTGAACTGGTTGTTCATGGCATTGGAAGCGAACTCGTATCGGAGGTTCGTTTCGATACTGTTCAATGTTTCCTCATCGAGGTTCACGTTGTTGCCGTTGAGCTGAGTGGGTTCCAATGAAGACTTTATGGTGGGGTTTGCGGCCCCGGTTCCGTTGCTAACTGCCTGAGATAGAGCATCCTCAAACATGACGCGCTGGGCGTGATACCCGGGGGTGTTGATGTTGGCGACGTTATTGGCAATGGTTCGTTGGCGTAAAGACAGCCCGTTAAGTGCACTGTTGAGTGCGTTGGCAGTGACGGATTCGATCATGGGTATCCTCAGAATGTCGTGAAGACGGTGACAAATAGGTGATCCGGCCGCAGATTCGCTGTGCGACCGCTGGACACTATGGGCACGAAGACTTCCCGCACGGGCATAGTGATGTTTTCTCATATCCTCTGTCTATGCCAGCGCGCATCCGACAGCTGCCTACCCTGTGGTGTCCAAATAGACGGGGCGGTTCCCGCGGTTCCCGGTAGCTTTGGTTGTTGAGATCTTCTTACCCAGCTCTTTCCGCTGCGCCGCCAGCAGCTGGAGGACCTCAGCTTGGGCTTTGCGAATGTTTTCAGCCTGCCCCAAGAACTCTTCCGGCAGGGGGCCAACGTTGTCAGGGGGGACCCACAGCGCTACGCGTGGGCGCACGCTGGGATTGTTCAGCGCGGTCAGGGCCGCCGCCAAATCGTCTTCAAGATGATCGAGAACCTTTCCCCACTCAGCAACCGTTGTCTCCACTAGACCTCCCCCGGCATGGCCGCCACGCGGTGCCAGGTCTCAGCCAGAGGCGTTAGCAGGTCAATGCATTCGTGGATTAGTGCCGGGTTGCGCATGATGACAGCATTCGTCAGCGCCCGCGAGGTGTAGTCGTAGATGCCCATCAGCTCGGCGGCACCATCCCATTCACCGAGACGGAGCGAAGACCGCAGTTCGGCGATACACGCCTGCGCGTGGTGCAGTTGCGCCTGGGCATTCGACCACTCCTCTGCGCGCTGATGCGCTTCGGCACGGTTCAAATCCACCAACAAGCGGTCATACGTCATAGTCAGCAGTCGGGCGGGGGACGCGGACATGATGGCGTCTCGCAAGTATTGGCTTCTCTGGCGTTCAATCGTCATGGCGGTCACTTCGAACTGCTTCCATAGGTCGGTAGGCTGGAGATCTGTCCCGTCAGCCAGCTCTGTTGAGATTTCAGTCCGGACAGGGTCACTTCCAGGGCTGAATAGATGCTCCGGTAATTACTGCGCATGGTCGCCAGTTTCGTATCCCAGTCGCTGATCTGCTGGCTGAGGTCTTTGACCTCGGACTGCTGGCCTTTGATCTCGCTCGTGATCGTCCCGGTGTATGGGTCCGATACCGTCGCGGCGACAGTGGCCACACGTGACGAAATGGTTTGCAGGAAGTTTGTCACCGTGGACGGGTCTTTGGTGTAGGCAGCCGAAAAAGCCTCCGCGTCAAAAACTAGGTTCCCGTCCTTGGTGGTGTTGATCCCGATCGTAGCTGGCGACTGCCCATTCACCGGGGCCGCGGCTGCCGTGTACAGCTGGTCGTTGGCACTGGTGACGTTCGAATCTCCGGTCAGCGCTCCCGCCGTCAGGGTGGACTTGCCCGTGGACGGATCGGTACTGGAGGACGTCGATTGTTGCTGTTTCACCGCAGCGAAAATCGCGTTCAGCTGGCTCACTAGATCACTGGCTTTCGTGGACACGGCGCTCGTGTCGCGGGCCACAGTGACATCGACGGGGGTGGCGGAGACGGCGGAGACGGTCAGACTCACACCAACAGCCAACGAATCAAAAGTGTTGGTCGCGGATGTGACTGTTTGTTGGGCCGAGGTCCCGGCCCACAGACGGATGGAAGCGTCTTGAGCGGTGCTGATGGTTGCTGATAGAGGGTCAGCGGTGAGGGAGGTCGCAGTTCCGCCGGCGACTGCCGCTGCATCCCCCCGGTAGACGGTGAAAGCGCCTTTCGCGCCGGTCGTGCCGCCGTTGATTTGGAGTCGGTATTGGGGTGTTCCTGATGCGTCGGTGCCGGAGCTGATCTTCACAGCAGTGACCCCGGAGGAAGATTTATTGATAGCCGAGACAACATCGTCCAGACTGGTGGTCGCGGCGGTAATCGTCGTTGAAATACCGTTGGCGCCTGCAATAGTCAGCGTCGGTGGGTTGTCCGGCCACGACGTCATCGGTGCGCTGACCATTGACTGGCTTTGAGCCAGTTTGTCGACGGTGATGGAGAAATTTGTGGGCGTCGCAGTGGAGGAGGCGTTAGTGGTAACCGAGGTGTTAGATGTGGAGGCTTTGAACACCGTCAAACCGTTCGTCTTCGCGTTGTTCGCGGATGTGGTTTGAAGGTTCTGAAATTTGGAGTTGAGCGCCTGCAACGCAGTGATGAGGGTGGAGTCTTCAGAAACTTTTGTTTTCAGTTGTGTCTGCGGAAGAGAATCCACCCCGATGAGAGAGTTAATGATGGAGGTTGTATCCAGGCCCGAAGCCAGACCGTCGATACCCATTGCTCCGGCCATGGTCGTCCTTTCACAAACAATTTTTACTGGTAGATGCCGCAATGGCGGCCAGTGGTATAGGGCCCACCGGCCGCCATCAGGCTGGGTCTAACGTGCTGGTTTAGCCAAGAAGCTTCAAGACACCCTGGCTAGACTGGTTGGCCTGAGCAAGCATGGCCGTACCTGCCTGGGACAAAACGCTGGCCTTGGTGTACTTGACCATCTCGGATGCCATGTCGGTATCCGTGATGTGG
>JABBNV010000181.1:0-734 GCA_019352125.1 Acidobacteriota bacterium
GTGGTGCGCGACCAACAAGGCACTTTTCGCGTACTGGAAGACAACGTCCGGGTGCCAAGCGGCGTCAGCTACGTGCTGGAAAACCGCAGGGCCATGGCCAAGGGGTTGCCGGAGGCCTTCGGGCAGCAGGCCGTTCGCCCGGTGGAGGAATACCCGCGTAGGTTGCTTGCCGCCTTGCGGAAGACAGCCCCGGCTGGCGTGGATGACCCCGTCGTCGTCGTACTGACCCCTGGCGTGTTCAATAGCGCGTACTTTGAACACACTCTGCTGGCTGGTTCCATGGGCGTGGAGTTGGTGGAGGGGCGTGACCTGATCTGCCGCGGTAATCGCGTGTACATGCGCACTACGGACGGCGAACAGCGTGTGGACGTTATCTATAAGCGGATCGACGATGAATTTCTTGACCCCATGCAGTTTCGCTCGGACTCCATGCTGGGCTGCCCGGGGTTGGTGAATGCGGCGAGGGCTGGCAACGTCACCATCGCGAACGCTGTGGGAAATGGCGTAGCAGATGACAAGTTGGTCTATAGCTATTTGCCTGACTTGATCCGCTACTACCTCCATGAGGAACCTATTATTGCCAACGTGGATACCTTCAGATTGGAGGAGCCGGAGGCACGCGAACAGGCCATGGACCGGCTCGAAGAACTGGTCGTTAAGCCTGTGGATGGTTCGGGCGGTAAGGGACTGGTCATTGGCCCTGATGCTACCAAGGAAGAACTGAATGAACTGAG
>JABBNV010000181.1:744-5925 GCA_019352125.1 Acidobacteriota bacterium
GGCGAAGGTGCTAGCGGATCCGCGTGGTTGGATTGCTCAGCCTGTGCTGCAACTTTCCACCGTCCCCACATTGTCAGGGGATCGTTTTGGGCCTCGCCACGTGGACCTGAGACCGTTTGCCGTCAACGACGGCGAGGAGGTGTGGGTTTTGCCCGGTGGGCTCACCCGCGTAGCACTCAAGGAAGGTTCACTGATTGTTAACTCGTCGCAGGGCGGCGGTTCTAAAGACACTTGGGTGCTGGGCGAACCGGGACAAACACCGGTGGAGCGAGTTCCCCGGGAGCAGATCAACGTACGGCAACGAGTCTCCGTCTGGCCGGTTGAGAGTAACTGGCAAGACCGAGCCAGCGAACAACAGTGAATCGCTAAGGAGGAAATTGCATGTTGAGTCGAATCGCTGAATCGCTGTTTTGGATTGGCCGCTATGTTGAGCGTGCGGATGGCACTGCACGCATTTTGGACGTTCACCTGGAGCGCCTCAATCACCTCCCGCTGGAGGAACAAAAAAGGGTGGCCGCTGAGCTGTTGGGCGTGATGGGGGCCCGGCCCGCCTCCGAGGATTTTGGCCTGGCCGAATTGCTGCACGCATTGGCCTATGACAAATCCAGCGCCACCTCCATCGCCGGATCGCTGGGTGCTGCCCGAGAAAACGCACGCAGAGCTCGCGAAACCGTCTCGTCCTCTCTGTGGGAGAGCCTTAATACCACCTACTACGGACTCAACCAGCACCGCAAGGATGTGGTGGGAACCTACCGATTCTGCACCTGGGTACTTGAACGTACTGCCATGGTGAGTGGTCTGGCGGACACAACGGTGAGCCATGACCAGAGCTGGCAGTTTTTGGTGCTTGGCCGCTCCCTGGAACGCGCGGACATGACGGCACGGATGCTGTCCACCCGCGACGTCCTATCCGCTGGAATGTCTTGGGTGAATATGTTGCGCTGCGCCGGCGCTTACGAGTCCTTCCTCCGTACTCGCCGTGGGGCATTTGGTGATCAGCAGGCAGCTGAGTTCTTGTTGCTGGACCGGCTATTTCCACGCTCCATCCTGTACGCGCTGCGAGACGCTGACCGCTGCTTGAAGGCGCTGGACCCGACGGATCAGCGGGTAGGTTTCATTAGCGATGCGCGGCGGATTGTTGGTCAGGCGCGTACCTTCCTGGAGTTCCACATCCCCGATGACCTCATAAACGAACTGCCGGAGCACATGGACCGTGTGCAGAAAGCAGTATCCGCGGCCTCTGATGCCATTGGCCGCACGTATTTCAACCAGGCCCACGATCTCGCATGGGTAGGAGAAATCTCATGAGTCGGTTGCGTATCGTGCACACTACTGTCTACAACTATGACCACCGGGTGACGCTCTCCTACAACGAAGCACGGATGACGCCGTTGACTGATCCGGCACAGGTTGTACTTGATTCAAACGTCCGTGTATTGCCTTCACAGGCCGCCGTGCATACGTATCGAGATTACTGGGGTACTCGAGTCACGGCCTTTGACATGCAGACGGCTCACTCCTACTTGGAAGTTACTGCCACCACTATGGTGGAGGTTTATAGATCTGAGCGGGCGGTGAGTGAGCCCGAGGGGGCCAGCTGGGCTGTATTGCAGAGTCCAGCTACCACGGAGAACTTCAGTGACTTCCTGCACCAAACCCCACTGAGCGAACCCGGAACCGAGGTGCGCGCGCTGGCTGCGGCCGCCGTCGTCGATCATGACCCGCTGCAAGGAGCTACGGCGATTTTTGACGCCATGAGGCAAGAAATGGAATACGTCCCAGGCAGCACTGGCGTGCACACAAATGCCGACGAAGCGTGGCAGCAACGCCGCGGGGTGTGCCAGGACCTGGCCCATTTGGCCATCGGCGCCCTGCGAAGTGTCGGTATACCCGCTCGGTACGTTTCGGGCTACATCCACCCGCGTCCGAGCGCTGGTATTGGCGAAGCAGTAGCAGGGCAGTCGCACGCGTGGATTGAATTCTGGAACGGCGAATGGCGCAGCTGGGATCCCACCAACCACAAGCCAGCGGGGGATTTGCATGTCTCGGTGGCCCGCGGCAGGGACTACCGGGACGTAACTCCGCTGAAAGGAATCTTGTCCGGTGGCGGGGGAGCGAAGCCGCACGTGACTGTACAGATCACCCGGCTGGCGTAGGAGACGCTGCCCCTACCAGGGGCTCGGCTTGTAATCCTTGATAAATACCCCGTACTGGTCCTCGCCGCGCTCACCCATGACGATGGGATCATAGACGCGTGCCGCACCGTCCACCAGGTCTAGCGGCGCGTGGAATCCCTCTTCGGCCAGCCGTACCTTGGTCTCGTGCGGACGTTCGTCAGTGATCCAACCGGTATCTACCGCGGTCATCAGGATGCCGTCACTCTCCAGCATTTCGGCAGAGCTGGTGCGAGTCATCATGTTCAGTGCTGCCTTGGCCATGTTGGTGTGGGGATGCCCCGGCCCCTTGTAGGCGCGGGAGAACTGGCCCTCCATGGCGGACACGTTCACAATGTACTTACGGCGCGCCGTGGATGCCCGCATGGCTGGCCGAAGCCTGGATACCAGCAGGAATGGTGCCGTGACATTGCACAGCTGAACCTCCAGCATCTCCAACGGATCCACCTGATCCACTACCTGCGTCCAGCTGTTGAGAGTTCCCAAATCGGGGACCAGACCGCCAGCATCGATGGCCGTGCCGGCGCTGATGCGCTCTGGGGAGGCGGATCCCATAGAGAGGGCAAGCGAGGTGAGTTCGTCGCCCGCCATCACGGGGTAATCGTGTATTTGAGCAGCTAGAGCCAGTGGGTGCTTGTCATGAGCGTGCCCAAAGGTGAGCACCTCTGGCAAGGGGAGATCCGCAGGTAGCGGCTCGAGTTCGGCATCAACCAGAGGCTTGTAAGCATTTGAGGAGCGGCGAACTGTCTGCGCGGCGTTGTTAATGATGATGTCCAGTGGACCGGCAGCCAGCAGGGAGTCGGTGAGTGCAATGACTTGGGAAGGATCCCGCAGGTCAATTCCCACAATCTGGAGCCGGTGGAGCCACTCGGAGCTGTCCTCCATGGCTGCGAACCGCCGGGCGGCATCCTTGGGAAAACGAGTGGTGATGGTGGTGTGGGCACCGTCGCGCAGGAGCCGCAGCGCAATATACATACCGATTTTGGCTCGGCCACCGGTCAACAGAGCGCGCTTGCCGGTGAGATCAGTAACTGCATCGCGCTTGCTGTGGTTGAAGGCAGCACAATCCGGGCAAAGCTGGTGGTAGAACGCATCCACCTGCGTGTAATGCTGCTTGCAGATGTAGCAAGGCCGCGAGCGCTGCAGAGTTCCCGCAACGGCGCCCGTGGCGGATGGCTGCAGCTTGTTGCCTCGTGTCTCATCATCAATGCGATCCGGGGCAGCTGTGGCCGTACGTTCAATGACAGCACGGTCTGCGGCATTCACCGCATCACGTTTGGTGACACGGCGATGCCGCTTGACCGCCTTGAACATCTTGCCCGTGGCGCGCCGAACAGCCACGTAGTCCGGATGCTCTTCGTCGTAAACATGGATGCTCTCAAGCACCTTTATCGCGGCCGCAATTTCTTCGGCACTCAGTGCGGCCGCAGCATCCTCATCATTCACCCAGCAATTTTAGCGTGCTTTGCCGCGGTGTTATGCTTCCGAGCTGGTTGCCGAGTCCAATCCTGAGCTCGCTGCCGAGGTTGATTCAGAGGCCGCGGCGGCCTGGGCCACCGCTACCGAATCGAGTGAGCGCTGAACCTCAGCACGCCCCGCTGCCGCGACTCGGACAGCTTCTGGCAGCACCATGGCAGTTTTCTTCGCCAGCGCTATCTCATCTTCATCCGGTGCGGAAACTGATGCGCCCTTCGCCAGAATGGTGATGCCGGAGGGCGTGACCTTAAACCCACGGGCCAAGTCCAATTTCTTGTCCAAGCCAATGGTGGCAAACGGTGGCACCTTGATGTTCTTGTCAAGGATGGCCCGGTGAACGCAGGCGCCCTCGCCAACCACCACATTGTCCAACAGTACTGAGTCACTCACTCGTGCGCCGGTTCCTACAAAGCAGTCGTTGGCCAGGATGGAGTTTTCCACTATTCCACCGGAGATCACTACGCCGCTGGCAACTATGGAGTCAAAAGCGACGCCCACTGCGTTTCCTGGTCCACGGACCAACTTGGCGGGAGGAGAGACACTCTGCCGCGTATAGATAGGCCATTCGTGGTTGTAGAGGTTGAAGATTGGCAACGGCGAGATCAGGTCTTCTTGTGCCTCGTAATACGAGTCGATAGTCCCTACGTCTCGCCAATAGTTGCGATCCCGCTCTGTGGAGCCTGGGATCTCATTGGTAGTGAAGTCGTAAACGTAGGCTTCGCCGCGGTCAACGAAGTAGGGAACTATGTCCCCGCCCATATCGTGTTTCGTGTCCAACCGGTCCGAGTCCGCGTGCAGAGCCTCCACTAGGGCATCAGCATTGAAGACGTAATTTCCCATGGATGCCAGGAACTGATCAGGGTCATCAGGGAGTCCTGGGGTGCTGGCGGGTTTCTCTACGAAGGCCGAGATCTTGCCGGTGGCACTGTCAGTTTCGATCACTCCAAACTGGTTGGCCAAGGTCAGGGGCTGTCGGACGGCGGCCACGGTGGCCTTGGCGCCAGAAGCCACATGACTGGCCACCATTTGCGAGAAGTCCATGCGGTACACGTGGTCCGCGCCCACCACCACCACAATGTCCGGCTGCGCGTCATGGATGAGGTTCAGAGATTGGTAGATAGCATTGGCGCTACCCAAGAACCAGCTCTTGCCCACTCGCTGCTGCGCTGGAACGGAGGCAATGTAGTTGTTCAATTGGGTGGACATCCGCCATGTTTCGGAAATGTGCCGGTCCAGGCTGTGCGACTTGTACTGAGTGAGCACAACAATTTTCAGATATCCTGAATTGACCAGATTTGAGAGGGCAAAATCTATCAGCCGGTAGCTGCCGGCGAAGGGAACTGCGGGCTTTGCGCGATCTGCGGTCAGAGGCATTAATCGGTTGCCTTCGCCGCCTGCAAGAACAATTGCCAGTACCTTTTTAGAAGCCATCATGCATACCACCTCATACTTCTTTTTCGGCCGAACTCATGGGTCAGACTACTTGTCAACGCGGTAACACGACTCACACTAGATGACGGCGCTGAAAACG
>JABBNV010000182.1:0-4241 GCA_019352125.1 Acidobacteriota bacterium
GGATACCGGGCGCTGGAGGGGACATTCCTGGGCGGATGTCTATTTTCGGGGCGCATTGCCGGCGCAAGTGCTGCTGGAGCGGTCGCCTAATCTCTATGACTGGTGAGCGCGCGTGGGGGCCAGATTTGTTGGGTCCGGACTTTAGTTCGTTGCGCTTGAGCTCGGACGACGGCGGCCCGGAGGCAACGCTAGTGCGCTACCAACCTGAAGCGGAGCGAGAGGGTGGGGCTGCGGCGCCGAGCCGCACCGTACTCTACATCCCTGGGTGGAGCGACTACTTCTTCAATACAGAATTGGCCAGCTTCTGGCACCGCCAGGGTTTTGCCTTCTATGCGTTGGATCTGCACAACCACGGGCGCAATATTGTGGACGGTACGCTGGGCGGTTACGTGGCCAATCTGAGGGACTTTGATGGGGATATTGAGAGGGCCCTCGGCGTAGTTCAATCCGATTCTCCTGCTGCACCGTCCGTGATGCTGATGGCCCATTCAACTGGGGCATTGGCAGCCACACTGTGGGTAACGCGCAACCCAAGCCGCGTAGCGGCACTTATCCTCAATAGCCCATGGTTGGAATCTCACGGCAGCCCCCTGCTCCGGAAGGCGGCAGCCCCGCTCGTAGCGCCTTTTGCCCGCCGGTGGCCCACACTCCGGCTGCGTGCGTTCCGACGAAATCTCTATTGGCGAAGTATCTCTGCCGAGGCAGATGGTGAATGGGATGTGGATCGCCGCTACCGGCCGCCGTATGCGTTCCCAGTTCGACTCGGCTGGCTGAGCGCTGTACTTGCTGGCCAAAATGAAGTTGCTGGCGGTCTTCAACTCCCGGTTCCCACGCTGGTGCTGATGTCCACCAAGAGTCTCAACGGCCCGGTCTGGACTGTTGGGATGATGCAGGCCGATGCGGTGTTGGACGTTCGCACCATGGAAGCTCGAGCCCGTACTCTGGGCCCGCAGGTCACTATCTGCAAGATCGAGGGGGCCATGCACGATGTGTTGCTGAGCCGAGCAGAAGTGCGTGCACGCGCCTACCAGGTCATTGAACAGTGGCTCCAGACAACCCTGAGCACCTGGCCCGACCGGGCATGACCAGAGCGAGGTCAGTGGCTAGTGTTGGACAGCTGCAGTTAAGCCTTGTCCACTGCCGCGCCGTAGCGCCTGTCCCGCTGGGCAAATTCGTCGACGGCCTCCCAGAGTGTGCGTCGGTCAACGTCCGGCCAGAGTTTGTTCATGAAGACAAACTCAGCATAGGCGGATTGCCACAGCAAGAAGTTGGAGAACCTTTGTTCACCGCTGGAGCGCAGAAACAGATCCACATCCGGAATATCCGGGTGGTACATATAGCGCTGAATGGTCTTCTCAGTAATGGACGAAGGGCGCAATTTGCCCGCTGCAACATCGGCAGCCAAGGCTGAAACGGCGTCGGCAATCTCTGCCTTTCCGCCATAGTTGACGCACATGGTCAGTGTGATGACGTCATTGTCCGCGGTGAGCTCCTCCGCTACTTCCAGCTCCTTGATCACCGACCCCCAGAGGCGGGGGCGGCGCCCGGCCCAGCGAACTCGCACCCCCCACGCGTCAAGTTGATCCCGCTGGCGGCGCAAAACATCTTTGTTAAAGCCCATGAGAAAACGCACCTCTTCCGGAGAACGCTTCCAGTTCTCCGTTGAAAAGGCGTACACGCTGACGTACTTAATGCCCATCTCGATGGCCCCGGCCATCACATCCAGCAGCGCCGGTTCGCCTGCCTTGTGGCCCTCAATGCGGGTCAAGCCGCGCTGGTTGGCCCAGCGCCCGTTGCCATCCATCACGATGGCTACGTGGGCAGGCACCAATTCCTGGGGTATGTGCGGCATCTGGGCACCGGATGGATGAGGCCACGGGGCTATAACCCCGGGTTTGGATTTGAGACGAGTCGACTTGGCCAACTAGGTACGCTCCACATGTTTGAGGGAACGCAGCACACGCTCCAGATGCCATTGCAGATAGGCCGCCACCAGGGAGGATGCCTCCCTGCGGTGGGGCGCCTGGGACGCGTCCGCTGCAGCCCAGCGTCCAGAAAGCAGCGCGTCCAAGAGTGCCATGGTTTCCACTGCGGGCGACGGTGAACCGGGTGGCCGGCAGTCGTGGCACACGGCACCGCCCAGAGCCGCGGAGAACGCCGAATGCGGCCCGGGTTTCGAACAGCGGGCGCAGTCAGCAAAACTGGGAGCCCAGCCTGCAGCAGCCAAAGCCCGCAACAAATACGAATCCAAAATGAGCTCCGGAGCATGGTCTCCCCTGCTCAACGATGCCAAGGCTCCCACCAGCAGTAGATATTGGGCGGTTCCTGCTTCCCCGTCAACGTCTGTGAGACGCTCCGCCGTTTCCGTCATGGCTGCGGCCACGGTGTAGCGGGAATAATCGGCCACGATCTCCCGGCCATAGGAACCCTTGGCTTCGGCCTGAGTGACAATATCCAAGGTTCGGCCAGAGACAAGTTGCAGGTCGGAGACCATGAACGGCTCCAGCCGAGCACCAAACTTGCTACTGGTACGCCGCACTCCCTTGGCCACTGCCCGGATCTGACCATGGTGTTTGGAAAGGAAGGTAATGATTCTGTCCGCTTCACCCAGCTTATGCGTCCTCAGCACCACAGCTTCAGCCCGGTAACTGCGGGCGGCGAAAGAATTCCTGGACACAGGACTATTCTTTCACCATCGGCGCAGTTACCGTGGCTGTTGCTGCGGCACTTTGTTCGTGGCGCAAATACCGGTTAGGCGTTGAGGTCCCGAATGGCGCGGTTGACGGCTGAAATTACTGCCTTGAGCGAGGACATGGAGGTGTTGGAGTCGATACCGACGCCCCACAGCACACGTTCCGCAATAGCGCACTCAACATATGCAGCAGCCCGTGCATTTCCGCCTTCGGAGAGGGCATGCTCGGTGTAGTCAAGTACCCGGACGTCCACGCCGTCCTGGCTGAGAATGTCCAATAGAGCAGCAATCGGACCAGTCCCGGTACCCGTGAGCTGGCGGACAACGCCACCCACGGTCATGGATGCGCGGAGCACCAATTGAGAGGTTTCGTCAGTTTCAGTGGTGAAAGACCCCAACGAATAGTGGCCCCAACGGGCGGCGTTATCGGTGTCTCCACTGGGCAGGTATTCGTCCACAAATACCTTCCACAGCTCCGCACCGCTGACCTCTCCACCCATGGAGTCCGTGCGCTTTTGGATGACTGAGGAGAACTCGATTTGGGCTCGACGCGGCAAGTCCAGAGAATGCTCGTTCTTTAGCAGGTACGCCACTCCCCCCTTACCTGACTGGGAGTTCACACGAATTACGGCTTCGTAGCTGCGGCCAAGATCCTTGGGATCCACCGGCAGGTAGGGTACAGCCCAGGTGAAGTCCTGAACTTCTTTTCCTGCAGCGGCAGCATCCTTCTCGAGTGATTCCAGGCCCTTTTTGATGGCATCCTGATGCGAACCGGAGAAGGCCGTAAAGACCAAATCGCCACCGTAGGGAGCACGCTCCGGGACCGGCAACTGGTTACAGTACTCAACCGTGCGACGAACCTCATCAATGTTTGAAAAATCAATCATGGGGTCCACTCCCTGGCTGAACAGGTTCAAGCCCAGCGTCACCAGATCCACATTGCCGGTTCGCTCCCCGTTGCCGAAGAGACAGCCTTCAATGCGATCCGCTCCCGCCAGGTACCCCAACTCCGCAGCCGCCACGCCGGTACCGCGATCATTGTGCGGGTGCAGGGACAGAATGATGCCCTCCCGCGGATGCAAGTTTCGGCTCATCCATTCAATAGAATCTGCATAAACGTTGGGGGTAATCATTTCAACGGTGGCGGGCAGATTGACGATCACTTGATTGTCTGCAGATGCTTCGAAGATGTCCGCCACCGCATTACACACACGCAGTGCATAGTCCAGCTCTGTACCGGTGAAGGACTCCGGCGAGTATTCGTACGTGATGGCTGTATCCGTCAGCGTCTCTTCATACTTCTTACACAGCCGCGCGCCCTGCAGAGCAATGTCCATGATGCCGTCTTCATCCTGATTGAAGACCACGCGGCGCTGCAACACTGAGGTGGAGTTGTACAGATGCACGATGGCGGACTTGGCACCCACCAGCGACTCATAAGTGCGCTCAATCAAATGTTCGCGAGCCTGGGTGAGGACCTGAATGGTCACGTCCTCGGGGATGTGACCGCCCTCAATCAACTGGCGGACAAAATCAAAGTCAGTCTGTG
>JABBNV010000182.1:4251-5924 GCA_019352125.1 Acidobacteriota bacterium
TGTGAGGCAGACGGGAACCCCACCTCAATCTCCTTATAGCCCATTTTCACCAACAGCTGGAACATCTTGAGCTTACGAGCAGGGCTCATGGGGTCAATAAGTGCCTGGTTGCCGTCGCGGAGATCCACGGCACACCAACGTGGGGCTGCTGTGATGATCCGATCAGGCCACGTACGGTCCGGCAGTGAAACTTCAATTTGCTCGTGGAACGGAATGTAGCGGTGGATGGGCATTCCGGATGGTTTTTGTGCGTTTCGCATGACCTAGGGCCTTTTCTCTTCGTTAGGTGCTGATGGCTGGCCGGGCATCACAAACTCCGCAGCGAGGGGCGGCCTAAACGCATTCGGCAGATAACCGGTGGTTATTTGCGGAACAACGAGTTTATGGCCTCGCCGCGGCAGCTAAGAAGGAGCAATCTTGCGCGCACGCTGTTACCCTAACACGGCGTTGGTGCCAGCTAAAAAGTGGCGCATGTCATCTACTTGCCGTACAGCTCAGGGTACTGTTGCGGATTCACTGTCAGGCACTCATTGCTTTGATTCGCGGTACTGGCCACAATGTCCGGTGGTAAGGAGGGGTTAGCGGAGGAGCTACCTGCGGCCAAGTCAGTTCCGGCAACAACCTGGACTCCATTGAGAGTAGGGTCGAGAACCAAGGTCGCGTTGGGAACGTTCAGCAACGTACGCACATCAGCGGCGACGTCAGCAAAGTTGGAGCCGTAGTTGATGGTGGTTGCCGCTACCGGCGCGGCAGCACTACCTTGGGCCGCAGAATTGGTGAATCCTGCCGCCGCCAGCTTGTTGACCAGTTCAGTATCCTTGCCCGCAACACCGCTTGCATTCAGCACGGACACGGGCTGGAAGGACTTGTTGTACGCCGGAACCGAAGGTGCAGCGGACGCGGTGGCAGTTGCCGACCCGGAGGCAGAAGCCGATGCCGAGGGCGTTGTTGCCGTGAGATCCGCGTTGTTGGCTATGGCCTGGAAAAGCTTATTCGCATTGGGCTGGGACAACACCACACGATTCGGGTCAGCCGGGTCTGGAGCATTAGGGACTGTCACAAAGGCCACCTTGGCCGTATCCACGTTCTTGAGCCGATTGGCAATAGTCACCATCGAGCCTATGTTGGACAGGCCCTTGTCTACGGTCAGGTTCTTGGTGATTGCATCTGCAATGCTATAGACCTCTGGGAGGTTGCTCAGAGTATTGTCGCTCTTGATCTTTCGGACCATGGATCCAAGGAAGTATTGTTGAGCCTTGATTCGTGCCAGGTCGCTGGCATCGCCGAAGGAGTGGCGGGTACGCAGGAACGCCAGGGCCTGCTCCCCCTGGACTGAGCTGGTGCCAGCTGGAAGCACCAGGCCAGAGCCATTGAAATCATTGACCCGATGATCCACACACACCTGGACGCCTCCAATGACATTGGAGAGGTCCTTCACCGCAGTGAAGTCAGCCACCATAAAGTGATCAATGGTGAGCCCTGTGAGCTGGTTGATGGCGGCAACGGTGCAACCTGGACCTGCCTCCAGAAGGGCTGAATTTAATTGTGCCTGGGCGATGGCCGGGTGGACTTGGCCGTTCTTGTCTTTGCAGGCGGGAATGGGGGTCATGAGGTCGCGGGGGAAACTGATGAGGCTTACGTTTTTGTCATTCGCGGAGATGTTCAGCAGCATC
>JABBNV010000183.1:0-665 GCA_019352125.1 Acidobacteriota bacterium
CACGCAGCTGCAACCGCAACCACGGCCAGCGCCGTCAGCACCCAGCCAAACCACTTACCGTGTGCAGCCACCACCAGCACCACCCACAGAGCCAACGGCAGCACCGCTACGGGGAGCCACCGCACAAATAGCTTGCGCATAGCGTGACGCAAATCGCCGTCAGTCTTCAGTGCCAGGAACGCCATGGCATGAATCAGCGCAAACCCCACAGCGGCGAAGCCACCCAGTACCGCATAACCACTAAACCAGGCGAAGGGGCCGCCAACCCTATCCCCATTGGCATTGAGCGGGAGCCCCGTGGTGGTTAGCGCCAGCGCGGCACCAATTCCAAAAATCGAAATAAAGGACCCCAGAGCTATGGCCCAGTCCCATCGTGTGCGCCAGCTGGCCGAATCCACCTTGCCACGGTATTCGAACGCCACAGCGCGGAAAATGAGCCCTACCAGCACCAACAAGAGCGGTAGATACAGGGCGGAGAACAGTCCGGCGTACCACAGTGGGAAGGCCGCAAACATGGCGCCCCCGGCCGTAATCATCCACACCTCGTTGCCGTCCCAGACTGGCCCCACCGTATTGAGCATCAGCCTGCGGGTTTCGTTGTTGCGGGCGTAGAGCTTCATCAGCATGCCTACACCCAGATCAAAGCCCTCCAAAAAGAGGTAGCC
>JABBNV010000183.1:675-2727 GCA_019352125.1 Acidobacteriota bacterium
TGGGAGGAAATCCATTAGAACGCTCCTTGTACAAGCGATAGCGTGAACCGTTGCGTAGACCCTGGCACCTGCATAACCGCCCTAGTAAGCGAAAGCCAAGACATCGTCGTCGCCCTTTCCAGCCGTCTCCTCGGCCGTTGGGTGAGCCAATTCCGGCATGGCGGAAACCACGCCGCCGCGTACATAGCGGAACAGCAGCCGCACCTCCACCACCAGCAGCACCGCGTAGATCACGGCAAACGTGGATAGTGACGCAATGAGCTCCCCGGCGGTCACGCCCGGCGAAACGGCCGCCGCGGTAAACATGAATACCTGGTCCACACCGCTCATCTGTGGATTCGGAGCCACCACAAACGGCTGCCGCCCCATCTCGGTGAAGATCCAACCGGCCGCATTGGCGCCAAACGGTGCCAGGATGCCAAAGACGGCCAGCCGCATCAGCCACCTTGACTGTGGCACGGTGCCCTTACGGACTATCACGAGGGCAATCAGCGAGGCAAGCGCGGCCAGCCCGCCGAACCCGATCATGATCCGGAAGCCCCAGTACGTCACGGGCATCACCGGAACGTAATCAATTGCCTGACCAGCGCGATCCCCGTAAATGGGGTTGTTGGGCACCGTTGCGCCATATTTGGCCTGGTACTCCGGCACCAAGGTGTTGACGCCCTTGATGTCAGTAGTGAAGTCATTGTGTGCCAGGAAGGAAAGGAGCCCCGGAATTTCGATCACGGACACCACATCCTTGCAGTTCTTACTGCCCAGATTCCCCAGCGAGAGCACGGAGAAACTGGTTCCGTCATGGCAGGCGGCCTCCGCAGCCGCCATCTTCATAGGCTGCTGCTGGAACATGAGCTTGCCCTGCAAATCCCCCGTCAAAGCGGTACCGGCGAAGGCCACCATGGCAACCACTGCACCAATCCGCAGCGAGTATAGCCACACCTTGTGGTCCATCTTGTCTCGGCCAGCAATGGTGCCCGATTCCCCCACCACCACGCGCCCCTTCTGGTCCACCGAATCTATACCGTCCTTGCGGCGCCGCCACAGGTGGTACCACGAAATGCCCAGCAGGAAACTGCCGGCTACAGCCAGCGACGCGGGGATGGTGTGAGCGAAGGAGACCAAAGCGGTGTTGTTGGTGAAGACGGCCCAGGCGTCCACCATGCGCGGACGTCCATCCACCAACTTCACGCCGACGGGGTGCTGCATCCACGAGTTCGCCACAATAATGAAGTAGGCACTCACCACGGAGCCCGAGACGGCAACCCAGAGGCAGGCCAAGTGAATCTTGGCGGGCAGCTTGGTCCACCCAAAAATCCAGAGGCCCAGGAATGTAGATTCAACGAAGAAGGCTAATAGCGCCTCCATGGCCAACGGGGCGCCGAAGATGTCCCCTACAAACCGGCTGTACTCGCTCCAGGCCATACCGAACTGGAATTCCTGCACAATTCCAGTGGCCACGCCCATGATGAAGTTGATCAGAAAGAGCTTGCCCCAAAACTTCGTCATACGGAGATAGGCGGGGTTGCCCGTGCGTTGCCAGATGGTCTGTAAAACCACCACCAAAATGCCTAGTCCGATGGTGAGTGGCACCATCAAGAAGTGATAGACGGTGGTAATTCCAAATTGCCACCGTGCAATGTCAAGAGCCTCCATGTTGCGATCCTCTTACCTGCGTCAGAGTTTTTCTACATCGTGTAGAAGTCAACTTCTACCTACTGTAGAACATTTGTCGAAAAAACGGTAGATTGGTATCAGACAACTACAACAGCTATTACTCGAAGGATACACATGGCTACGCTTGGGGAGCTCGAAAGGGCGGTCATGGAGTTACTGTGGGAACGCGGAGAAGCCATGACGGCCAATACCCTCCGAGATCAGCTGGCGGGCACCCAGGCGTCGGGCGGAGCCGCCAAAGAACTGGCCGTCACCACGGTACTGACTGTACTCTCCCGGCTGGAGAAAAAGTCACTGGTTGAGCGCGAACGTGACACGCGCCCCCACCGCTACCGCGCGGTGACCACCCGCGAAGAACACACGGCAGAGCTCATGCAC
>JABBNV010000183.1:2737-5906 GCA_019352125.1 Acidobacteriota bacterium
CTACTGACCGGGATGCCGTCCTGGCCCAGTTCATTGGCAGCGTCAGCGCCAGCGAGGCTGAGACGCTGCGCAAGCTCCTCAATCTCGACTAGGCTTTGGCCATGACCCGCTGGCAGCTGCGCTGATGCTTGCCACCTCTTGGTTCTTGGCCGTCCTGGCCATTCTGCTGGCCTGGCCCGTCCCCATTCTGTTAGCGAAGGCCAAGTGGAGCGGACGCTCCCCCTTCTCCGCGCTTATCCTGTGGCAGGCCATTGCGTTGGCCGGAGGCCTGTCCATGATCGGGGCCATGCTGATCTTCGGCATGGTGCCGCTGGGCAACACCCTGCTGGCTGGTGTGCGGCAGATCTTCTTGTTGATGCTGGGGCGGGAGAGACTACCGGATTTTGGCTTCTGGAATGTCTTTGCACTAAGCGCCGCCGGGCTACTGAGCGCGCACCTGGTCTTCACATTGATTCTGACGTACATCAGAATCCGTTCGCAGCGCCGCCGCCACCGTGAACTGCTCAACCTGCTGAGCTCCCCCGCCAGCAGTGAGCCGGGCACCCTGGTCATCAACCATCAAACACCCGTGGCATACTGCCTTCCGGGGGGATCGCGCAGCGTTACCGTACTCTCTGATTCGCTCATGGAGCTACTGCAGCCCACCGAATTGCGTGCCGTATTGATCCATGAAAGCGCCCATCTGACGCAGCGCCATCACCTGTTGTTGTGGGCCTTCGCCGCTTGGCGCTCTGCCTTGCCGTGGCTGCCCACCTCACAGCTTGCACAGGGTTCGGTGAATGCCTTGATCGAAATGATGGCCGACGACGCGGCTCTAGTTTCGGTGGATCGTGGCACGCTAGTGCGCGCCATTGCTCTGGTGGCCACCGGTACAGCGCCGGATGCTGGCCCCAGCCGCACACCGGATCCCACAGCCACCGTTCCGGGAGAAGAGCCGCAACTCACCTCCGCGCGCATTGGCCGGCTCATCCACCCGCAGCCGGAGCTCTCCCCCGCCGTCCGACTCGCTGTGATCACTCTGGCTGCGCTGCTCTTGGCAGCCCCCACGGCGCTACTGCTGGTACCGACCGCCCTCTAGGGAAGGGCCCCCGATCCCCTAAGAAATCGCCGTTGCCCCTGCTGCCACTAGGCGTCGATGCGGTCACGGTCCAGGCTGGCACTCCCGGCAATAATGAAGTCCTTGCGCGGTGCCACGTCCGAGCCCATCAGCAGTTCAAATGTCTTCTCCGCAGCTTCCGCATTGGCCGCTGTCACCCGGCGAAGCATTCTGTGCCGCGGATCCATGGTGGTCTCAGCCAACTGCCCGGCGTCCATTTCGCCCAGACCCTTGTAGCGTTGAATGGGTTCCTTGTACCGTTTCCCGGACTTTTGCAGCGACGCCAGCAGCTTGTTCAGCTCCTGCTCCGAATACGTATAGATCATCTCATTAGGCTTACTACCCGCGTGGATGACCTCCACTCGGTGCAGCGGTGGAACGGCGGCAAATACCCTACCGGCGTCCAGCATGGGCCGCATGTAGCGGAAGAAGAGCGTCAGCAGCAACGTGCGGATATGGGCGCCATCCACATCGGCGTCCGTCATGAGGATCACCTTGCCGTAGCGCGCCGCTTCCAGCGCAAAACTCCTGCCTGAACCAGCTCCTACTACCTGAATCAGCGCCGCGCATTCGGCATTGTTCAGCATGTCTCCCACGGAGGCCTTCTGAACGTTAAGGATCTTTCCACGAATGGGCAGTAGCGCCTGGAAGTCGGAGGACCGGGCCAGCTTGGCCGTGCCGAGGGCCGAGTCGCCCTCCACAATGAACAGCTCACTGCGTTCCACGTCATCCGTGCGGCAATCCGCCAACTTAGTAGGCAGCGATGACGTCTCCAAGGCATTCTTGCGTCGTTGAGTTTCCTTGTGGACGCGGGCCGAGATCCGGGACTTCATCTCGGAGACTACCTTTTCCAGCAACTGCGCCGACTGCGCCTTCTCAGCGCGCGCCACCGAGTTCAGCTTGGCAGTAATTTCCCGCTCCACCACCTTGGCTACGATGCCGCGAACGGCAGCCGTACCCAGAATTTCCTTGGTCTGCCCCTCAAACTGCGGCTCGGCAAGCCGTACAGTCAGCACCGCCGTCAGCCCCGCCAGAATGTCATCCTTTTCGATCTTGTCATTGCCGGCCTTGAGCTTGCGTGCATTGCTTTCCACCACCTTGCGGAAAGTTTTCAGCAATGACTGCTCAAAGCCCTCCTGGTGGCGGCCACCTTTGGGCGTGGCAATGATGTTCACAAAACTGCGCATGGTGGTCTCGTAGCCGATCCCCCACCGCAGAGCGATGTCCACTTCGCAGTCACGTTCAACCTCGGCGCTGCGCATATGGCCGCTTGCGTCCAGCACCGGCACGGTTTCCTTGAAGGTATCCGCGCCATGCAACCGCCAAATATCGGTGACCGGCGCGTCGGCCGACAGAAAATCAACGAACTCCGCGATGCCGCCGTCGTGGTGGAAGACCTCCTCGTGCGGCCCAAACTCGCCGGGGGTACCCGGAAGTCTGCGTTCGTCACGGATAGCAAAACGCAATCCGGGCACCAGGAATGAGGTCTGCCGTGCGCGGGCCGTCAGCTCCTCATAGGAGAACTTGGCATCGGCCGTAAAAATCTGTCGGTCAGCCCAATAGCGAATTCGAGTGCCCGTCACACCCCGCTTGGCTTTGCCCACCACATCCAGCACCGAATTTTCAACGAATGGCTCAAACGGGGAGTCAGGGCTCATCTTTGAGCCGGAATCCTTGTACCGGCCGGGCTCGCCTCGACGGAAGGACATTTGGTAGGTCTTGGAGCCACGGTCCACCTGCACGTCCAGGCGCGCAGAGAGCGCATTGACCACCGACGCGCCCACACCGTGCAAACCGCCGGACGCCGTATAGGAGCCGCCGCCAAATTTTCCGCCAGCGTGCAGCTTGGTGAGGACCACTTCTACACCGGTGAGCCCCGTTTTGGGCTCCACATCCACTGGGATACCACGGCCGTCGTCGTGCACCTCTACGGAATTATCCGCATGCAGAATCACCGTAATATTTTGTCCAAAGCCAGCCAGAGCTTCATCCACGGAGTTATCGATAATTTCCCAAATGCAGTGCATGAGGCCGCGCGAATCCGTGGACCCAATGTACATTCCGGGTCGCTTG
>JABBNV010000184.1 GCA_019352125.1 Acidobacteriota bacterium
CTGGCGCTGGCAGAAAATCTCCATTGCGGGGGGGGGTAGATCCATAAACGGGGCGATCAGTTTGGGAGAAAACGAGAAAGCGCTTTCTCAACCGTTATATGATTCATATCAATACGCAGGGCGCCAAGTCAAGGAACGCAGCAATATGGCTGCACGACGTGACGTGATGCCCAAGAATCTCAACGCGAACGAAATTCGACTGCAAGGAGCACCATGGCCAAGCGCGCCCAGACCACCCGAGTCGGCATTTCTGATGTAGCCGCGAAGGCCGGAGTTTCCCTGGCGACTGTCTCGAGAGTCATGAACGGGAATTTGAGCGTTGACCCACAGATAGCCACGCGGGTCCGCGCCACCGCCACTGAACTGAAGTACCAGCCGAACCCTACAGGCCGGAATTTAGCTCGGGGCAAGACAGACACTGTTGGAGTAGTAGTCCCCGACCTGGGTAACCCAACATTCCAGTCAGTACTCCGCGGCGTGAGCCGTGCGGCCGCGCTGGATGGTTACCGCGTTCTCATCGCGGATTCCTCGGAGGTCTCAAGCGAGGAATCCATCCTGGCGAGCGAGGCACGCCGCCGGTGCGACGGGGTAGTACTGTGCGCGCCCCGCATGAGCCCGGCAGAACTTGAGGAACTAGCACCATCACTGTATCCCATGGTGCTAGTGAATCGAACCACCGATGCCACCAGCAGTCCCAGCGTGATCGTCGACTATGGGAAAGGTATCCAGGACTTGGCCGCACACCTGATGGAGCTTGGCCACACGCGCCTGGCCTACGTGGCGGGCCCGGAGAGCAGTGCCTCCAATGGGCTAAGACTTGCCGGATTGGCTACCTTCCGGGAAGCTAACCCGAGCATCGAGATCCAGGTTCTCCCCAATGGCTCCACCTTCGAAGACGGATACAACTCCGCGGCTGCCGTCCTTGACTCCGGCGCAACCGGCATCATGGCGTTCAATGACCTCACAGCAATGGGCCTGCTTAGCAATCTCAACGAACGAGGCATCCGGGTGCCCGCCGAGCTGTCCGTCACTGGCTTCGATGACATCCCATTCGCCCGCTACACCACGCCGGCGTTGACCACCGCGGACGTGCCGATCGTGGAGGTTGGCGAGCAGGCGTGGCGCCAGATGCGGGATCTACTCAACAGCCCTGAGGGAAATGATGCTGGCGCCTCCACCCCGGAAGGAGTTACACGTACCTTCTCCCCCTCACTAGTGGTCAGAGGAAGTACTGCGGCCCCAGCCAGCAAGGCACAATAGCGTTAAACCAGCGGTCTGACTGGATTTATGCGCGTCCATCTCCCCCTGATTACCATTGACCTGACACGCGGGATTTGATACGTTTCAGTCAGAAAGCGTTTTCTAGCTAAAGCGAGGGCCCTTGAGCACGCCTGACTTCCACCAAGCTGCAGACTATTCCGCCGAGGCCAACCAGCTAAGTGTGCTGCAGGCTACGGCACTGCACACTGACTACCAGCGCAGACCGCTGGCTGTCACCACTACCCCAACCTTTACCTGGCAATTATTGGGGCAGGGCCGAGATGCCCTCCAGACAGCCTTCCAACTGGCAGTGTTCGACGCTGACGGCAAACTTCAGTGGGACTCTGGCATTCGCAGCGAAGCACAGCAACGATGCGGCTATGCCGGCCCACAGTTGGAACCGGACGCGGACTATACGTGGCGCCTGCAAATTCGCAACTGCCAAGGAGTCTTGTCCCCGTGGTCTGAACCGGCGGAATTCAGCACTGGCCCGCTAGCGTTCGGCGGTGCAACGTCTCCTGCCATGTGGATTTCGAGGGCGCCCGGCGGGCGGTCCGCAGTCTCGATCATGGACGGCAATCTACGCGTGGCCGCCGCCAGCCTGCTTCGCCTCCCGTTTGAGCCCGCTGCCGATTTCACTCTGCGAACTCGTGTGCGGATAGCCATGGGAGGGCTGACGCTTCTATTGCGCGGAACTGACAGTACACATCACACGGGCACCACCGAAGATGCCGGTAAACCTCAGGGCATTGCTCTTCGGCTCAATCGAGCACTGGAATGCAGCTGGGTCAACGTTATGGGGACCACGGAGGGCCCAGAATCGGAGCGGGTTCCGGTACTTGTGGGTCCTGACGCGAGCCCTACTTGGCATGAGTTCGAAATTCGGGCCGCGGGCAGCCGTCTCGCCGTATCCGTCGACGGCCGCGCAGTATCAGAGTTCCAGACCGCCACCACGGGCCGCGGCTTCCTGGCCATCAGCCAAGCACCTAGAGAACAAGCCGAGTTCAGCTCCTTTACTCTTCAAACAGCTCAAGGAACCACGACGTTGGACTTCCCGCAAGCTGGTTTGGACGGCTGGGATCTCACTATCTCAGAGCGTGAGATCGACGAATGGACGCTACTGCGGGGCACGGTCCCCCTCCGGGGGAAGGTCACACGGGCCCGCCTTTACGCTGCGGGATGCCATCAGTTTGAGCTCTACGTCAACGGTACGTCTGCGGGTCGCGGCGGATCCTTCAGCTACGCGGGGGAAGGCAGATACCAGACCTTCGACGTTGCCGAGCTGCTCCAGGACTCCTCCAGCGCCACTATTGCTGTGCTGCTGCACTGGTTTGGCCCCGGCCAAGGGCGCGCCCCCGGCGCACCGGGGCTGTTAGCGCAGCTGAGCCTGACCTACCAGGACGGCTCGCGCGCCTTCTTCGAGACTGGCCCAGACTGGATGGTTGCCAGCGGGCCCTACGAGCAATCAGGCTACCGAAATGACGAAGGCGATCCAGTGGAACATCTCCGCGCACCAGGCTGGCCACAGGGCAGCCCGGACGCCTGGCGCCAGCCCGATTTTGACGACTCCGCTTGGCTGCCCGCCCTGGTTTCCGCACGGGATACTCAGCAAGTCCTTCCACTACTGCCTCAGGAAACTGCGCTCAAAGAAGAATACGTTTCCGCCACGAGAATGCTGCAGGCCTCGGATGGGACGCTGGTGGCCGACTTTGGAAGGGTTCTCCCTGGCCGGCCTGTTGTTGAGTTCATAGAGGGAATAGCCGGAAGAATCGTGCACCTGCGGGCCGGATACACCTTGGGCGACGGCGGGAGGGTGGCCCAGGACAAGCTTCAAACGCAAAACACTGACATGTCTTTTCCCTACACCCAGCAAGACGGGCCACAGGAATACCACGCATTCACCCACCTCGGTTTTCGTTACCTTGAAATCCCCGGTATTGATGCCGGTGCGCTGGGTGCCGTGGGCGCCGTCGTGGTCCATGGAAAGCACCCCTTCGAGGGGATCCTGCACAGCTCAGACCCTGACTTGAACGCAGTTCTGAAACTACTGGCTGACTCCACGATGTACGGCATCCAGGAACAGTTCGTGGATACACCCACGCGGGAAAAGGGTCAGTTCCTTGGCGACGCCGTCAATATTTCGTACGCCGCCATGGCTCTTTTGGGGGATCGGGCCTACACGCGCACGGCGTTGCGGGAATTTGCAGCATCAGCGCGGCGCTACTGGTCCACTGAGGATGAGCGCGGCCGCTACAACGCCGTGTATCCCAACGGCGACGGCAAACGGGACATCCCGGACTTCTCCCTCCAGATGGTTGAGTGGGCACTCGAGTACCACCGGCAATCGGGGGACGTGGCGATGTTGGAGGAACTGTATCCGCAACTGAGCGACACGGCAGGGTACGTGCTTCGCCACGCGGCTGAGAACGGGCCTACCGCCGGATTGGTCACGGATTTGGGCGGCGGATCCGGCCCATATCTGCACGGCATCGTGGACTGGCCAGCCCCGGGACGCTTTGGCTACGACCTGGATACGGCTGCGCGGACCACGGTCAACGCGCAGGCGTATGGAGTGCTCGACGGCGTAGCACGTCTCTCCGAACTGCTGGGCAGACCCGCCGCTGAAACCGCGCACTACCGCACATCAGCAGACAATCTAGCAGCCGCCATGAACTCTCGGCTTCGGGTGAGCGGCCGCTTTGTGGACGGCCTTCGTGCCGATGGTTCGCCCAGCCTGCATGCATCTTCCCATGCCACATCATTCCCCCTCTCGCTCGGGGTGACGGAGCCTGAGTTCTGGACATCGGACGCGGACTATCTTGCATCGCGCGGCATGCGCCAAGGTCCCATGACTGTTCACCGACTGTTCCGTGCGCTACTGCGCGCAGGGCAGGTACAGCCCGTGGTAAATCTGCTGACCAGCACGGATGGCCCCGGCTGGATGCGAATCCTTGCCGCAGGGGGGACGTTCACGTGGGAGGCCTGGGAGCTGGTGGAGGGCACCGACTACAGCCAGTCCCATGCCTGGAGCGCATCAGTTCTGCGTGAAATTGTGGAGCACCTACTGGGCGTCCAGCCAGCCGAACCCGGCGCCGCGCGGCTGCACCTTGCCCCGCCAATGTGCTCACTGGAAGGTTTCTCCGGCACTGTGCCCACGGAGCGAGGCCCGGTCTCTCTCGAGTGGAAACGCAACGGGGGAACGCTCAGTGTCAGGGTCCAACTGCCCGCTGGAACTACCGCGTCACTAACGGTCCCTGCTGGCAGCTACCGCGTCACCGGAACTCACACATACAGCTATGTGTCCGGCCCTGACATTGAGCTGGTGCCCGGTAGTTGGGACATCCAGCCGGTGAGTTGATGCAGCCTGAGGTCATGGCGTCGCGGCGCCTGACCCTCAGAGCGCAAAGTGATCGGCGAGCCATCGCAGGCGTTCTATTTCATGGAACTCCTGGCCACCCTCGTGTCCGTTGTAGGTGTAGACCCGCATTTGTTTCTCCTCATGACCCCAGGCGTTGAAGGTGGCGAATACGGTTGAAGGTGGGCAGGTAGCGTCCATCAGGGCCACGGAAAAGAGTGCCGGAACTCGGGCCAATGCAGCCAGGGCCGTGCCGTCAAAGTATGAGAGGGTTTCGAAGACGGCCTCTTCTCGGTGCCGAAACCGGCGCAAGTAGGCACCAATTTCTCCGTATGGCATAGCGTCAGTGATGGTGGCTGCGCGGCGGAAGTGCTGCAGAAAAGGAACGTCCGGCAATGCACCTGAGACGAGTGGGGACAGCGCTGCCGCAGCGATGGCGATACCTCCACCTTGGCTGATTCCGGCTACCACAATCCGGCGAGGATCAACGAGCGGGTGAGCCGCGGCCGCATCCACGGCACGGACGGCATCGGCATACACGCGGCGGTAATAGTAATCATGTGGGTTCATGATGCCCTGGGTCATCCGTCCGGAAACGGAGTTTTGGCCTGCCGACGGATGATCGTCGGGGGTATCCCCCGCTGTGCCTCCCGCGCCCTGCCCACGGGTATCCATAATGAAGTGCGCATAGCCAGCCTGCGCATAAAGAGTGCTTTGGTGAGACAGCCCGCGCCCTCCGCCATAGCCGACAAATTCAACCACAGCTGGCAACGGCCCCTCCGCACCCGCAGGAGCCTTCAACCACCCCTTGACGCGAGTGCCCCCAAAACCCGTGAACGTGACGTCCCAGGTGTCAATCAGGGCTAGAGAGTTATCTACCAGAACAAACTCCACCGTGTCCGCAGCTGCCGGAATAGCATCCATAGTTACAGTCCAGAACTCGCTAAGGTCCGCCGGCGCCGTGACATCGGGCTGATAGCGGCGCAAGTCGTCAAGGGGCAAATCAAACAGGGCCATGATGCTCTTTTCTCGAGGTCCTCAAGCATAGTTGGAAAGCGTTTTCCCTTTGACAATACGCGGAGGATTTCTAGCGCGCAAGCACTCTACGGACACGTTACAAGCGGCCACCCTACGGTGAGCGTGCACGGAAAGTGGGTAGCCACGATTTTCCGTAAAAGCCGTAGAAATGTGATGGCAGACACGGTTACAATTGACAGTTGTGAAACCTTTCAATCTTGGTTTTCACTGACCCCGATTCTCACACGCCACCACAGGCGCAAAG
>JABBNV010000185.1:0-332 GCA_019352125.1 Acidobacteriota bacterium
ATGTGGAGGACGCGTCGCACGTTACGCTGCCATAGACCGGGCTGGCCGGCGTGGCGGAGGCGGCGCCAATCAGCGTGGCAGTGGGGCTCAATAGCGTGCGGCTAAACGTGGTAGACCCAGTGTTGGTGCTGCCCACCACGGCGTCATTCGCCAGGACGTTGAGAGTAACCGGCTGGCCTTGGTTGACGGTGATCACGTCTGCCACTGGATCCGGGAATGCGGTGTTGGTAATGGTGCAGGTGGCGTTGTCCCCCGCCGCGAGCGCCAGGGAGTTAAGTCCGGTGAGCGTGCCACCCGTGCAGGACCACTGAGTGCCGTTGGTATAGCCGCCC
>JABBNV010000185.1:342-5855 GCA_019352125.1 Acidobacteriota bacterium
CACTGCCGACGACGGCGTTAGTCACCCCGGCTGCCCCGGTGACACCCGAGATGGTTGTCGGTCCGGTGGCGGTGAGCGTCCAGGCGCTGGCCGCAGCCGCCCCGCCCACAACTTTCTTGACCAGGGTCAACTGGGCGGTGGGCCTCGGAGCCTTGTTGACCATGGTGCAGGCAACAATGCTGCCGGCAGATACCGTCACGCTGAATTGCACGTTGGTGGGGTCCGTGGTGGCGTTCACTACTGCCAGCGGCGTGGAGCCGTCTGCCGTGCACACTGCGTTGTATCCGGAGTTCTGCACCACTGTGTAACCCGGCTGCTGAGTCTCGCGAACGGTGAGCGTGGTTGACGAGGTCCCCGCGCTGAAGGGTGTGCTGACCGCGCCGTCCGCTCCCGTAGCCACGGTGGTGGCCGTTCCCCCCGTTGGAGTGACACTGAATTGCCAGCCACCCCCGGGGGTATTTGCTGAATTGTCCGCCACATTCCACGGCTGAATCTGCTGGGAGATGCTGAGGGTATTGGTGCACCCGGATGTAGCGGCAGCCTTCATGGTTGCCGTCAGCGTGGTGTATTTGCTCAACAGGTAGTAGTCCGGGGTGGGCGTTTTTGACGGGCTAAAGTACTTCGTGGGACCGGAGATCTTGCCCAAGCTGGAAATATTAACGCGGCCCACCGCCACGACGATGATCCTGCTCCCCACAGTGTTGTTGGGGGTGGGCGTGGTCTTCAATGTGTTAGCGGAGAGAATCGCGTTATCGCCCGCTGTCTTGACGGAGCCATGCACAGGAGTTTTCCCGGAGTACGAGGGGGATGCACCGGTAAAGAAAACCACTGCGTCATAGGTACCCGCAGGGACAACTGCCAACCCCTGGTCCCAGTTCTCACCGGCAATGATGTCAACGGCAAGGCTATTGATGGCTGTCTTGACCGTGCTGGCGCCACCGGTTGTTGCTACCGACGTGGCGTCCAGGGATTTGGTTGCCGTCCTGCTGTAGTAGAAAATGCCGATGGAAGTGGGCGTACCGCTCAGCGCGTCAACTGCTGCATTTCCTGCGCTCTGAACGTCACCCAGGTGGGTTGTAAGCGCCTTGGACATGTCAAAAACGAAGGCTATCTTCAATCCGCACTTCTGCGGGAGCGTAGGGTTGGGAGCCACTTGAGGCGCTGAGGTGGCGGGGGCAGCCACTGCGGCCGGGGAATTACCGCTACCGGGGAGCAAGGGCGCCACCACCGTCAGGTACGTAGCCATGAGTACGACGGCGATCAGGCTGGCTACCAGCGCCAGGACGCTGCGCTGGCCGTTGATACGGTCCCGCTTCGCTTCCTGCTCTCGTTTCACTCGCTGCCCCAACACCCTAGCCCCCTGCGGATTTTTTGCTTCAAGACCGGCCACCGTCTGATTGATAGGTGGCACTCCCCTAGGTTCCTGCCAACGCCTCAAGGAACAGCCGTATTTACCGCAGGTTTTGCTCAAGATTTGCTCAGGATCTTTCTTGAGCCAATCCAGTGGGTTGAAGGTCTAGGCTGGCCCCAGTGCCGTCCCATCAGCAGAGAGGCTCCCCGCGTGAACGCAGCAATAGGCACCTCCCCCTTGGTTGATCCTGAAGTTCTGCGGGAGTTGGAGGCGCAGCTGTGCTCTCACGCAGCCGTACAGCAGTTTGTGGTGTCGTTCATCCAGCTGTGGGAGGGACGCTATGCCCGTATCTGCACAGCCGTCTATCGTCACGAAATTGCGGATGCGTTGGACGCTACTCTCAGTTTGAAGGCAGCGTGCATGATGGTGGGAGCCACACGGCTGGCAGGCATCGCTGCGGAAGTTGAAGCAATCATTCGCCTGCATGGCCCGGCCTATGCAGTCTCGCGGCTAAGAAGCTTGCGGCTGTCCGGTGACGCTACAGTGTCCCAGCTGAGAGACAGCTATCTAGGGTTCCCCCGTACGGAAGGTACGGAGCTCTAGGCTTCCAGGCAGTACCCCACGCCGCGCACGGTGCGGATCCACCGCGGCTCCTTGGGGTTGTCCCCCAGCTTGCGGCGCAGATTTCCCATGTGAACCTCCACCGTGCGCTCATCCGCCTCAGAAATGTAGCTTCCAGTGTCATACGGCTCGGCCCGAAGCCGGCGGGCCAGTTCGGACTTCGTACGCACCACTTGGCCGCTCTCCATCAGCGCCAGCAGTAGATCAAACTCGCTGCGCGTCAGGTCCACCGGGCTGCCATCCACAGAGGCCACCCACCTGGATTTATCCAGCACCAATCCGTGGGCCTCCAGCCAGCCATCCCTGCGCGGTGACCGCTCCACTGCGGCGGGTTCGCTGGCGCCGTCAAGTTCAGGCTCGGCCTCCTCCAGAACGGCATTCATGGCGGAGGCTCGCATCATTGTATGCAGAGACTCGGTGGGAAAATCAGTAGTCACCAGCGGATCATCCGGCGCAGCCATGGCGGGTCCGGAGGCTCGCGGGCGGCGCATCATGGCGGCAACCCGGCTGCGCAGCTCACGGGGGCGGAAGGGTTTGGTGAGGTAATCATCCGCACCGGATTCAAGCCCCAGGAGCGTGTCCAACTCTTCGGCACGGGAGGTCAACATGATGATGTAGCAATCACTGAATTCGCGGATCTGCCGTGCCACTTCAAAGCCGTCAATGTCCGGCAAGCCAATATCCAGGGTGATAATGTCCGGTTGCTGTTCGCGCACCGCACTTACGCCCGCAGCGCCGCGATCCACAGCGTGAACGGTAAAGCCGGATTGGCTGAGTACCACCTGGATCAGATCCCGGATGTCCTGATCATCTTCGATAATCACTGCTACCCGCGAATCGCTCATAACAACCCCATCGAGAACTTTGAGACGTAGGGCTTAAGCGCCCGTTTTCAAAGTATAACGCGCCGCTATACTCAAGGAGCGATTGCCGGTTATGATGGCATTCATCAGCGCGGTTGAAGGGGCAAATCGAATGACTGCAGGTCCCTGGAGAACGTGCAACTGTGGCTAGCACTCTGCTGTCCGGGCCATGGGTTGAATACTTCTATCAGCGAAGTTTCCGCGCCAGAGTTGCCCTGAGCCAACTTCCACTGAGCATTGCCGCAGTGATCGCCCTGGTGGTAGCCATGTTGGCCATTCCGGACCGCCTGTGGACCCCGTGGACTATGGCCGCCGTCGGCGTTCAAATTGTAGTTTTGCTGGCAAGCCTTACCGTTCCGTGGCAGCGGCTTCCCAAAGGGTCATTTCTGGCGCTGCCATATTTGGATTTGCTGTCCATTTGTTTTGCCAGGCTTGGTGCCGGAAATTACCAAAGCAATGTGGCCGTCTTGTGCATCTTTCCCCTCTCCTGGTTAGCTGCTAGTGGTCTGGCAAAGCGCACCGCGCTACTGGTGAGTTTCTGTGTTCCCGCCATAGTGGTGTGGACGCCCTCTATCGTGGACGGGCAGATCCCTACCGGCCGTGGTCTTACCAATGCAGCCCTGTTCCCCTTCATCATGCTGGGCATGGCCGCCACCTTGATGATTTTGCTCAATAGCATGGCCGCCCAGCACCGCGCTCTGGTAGCGAAGGACAAAGCTCTTCGAAGTGCGCTGGAGGCCAGTGACGGTCGACAGCGGCTGCTAGATGCCGTGGTGAACACGGTGGGTGTGGGCATCGTGGCCCTTGACGCGGATGGCAAGGAGATCCTGCGCAACCGCAAGCAGCACGAATTTCAGGCGCACGCGGGGGATTCCAACTCTGAGGCTGGCCTGCTGGTCTTTGACCTGGACCAACGCACGATACTCCCGGCGGAACGGCGCCCCCTCCAGCGCGCCAAGGCTGGCGTGGCCTTCGAGGATGAGCTGGTATGGATTGGCTCCCCTGCGGATCGGCGCACACTCTCAGTCACGGCGCGGCCCGTCCACCGGGACGACGGTGGCTCCGTGGGTTCCGTCGTCGTCTTTTCTGACGTGACGGCGCTGGTGTCCGCACTAGCAGCCAAGGATGATTTCGTCTCCAACGTCTCGCACGAGTTCCGCACCCCACTCACCTCCATTCTGGGCTACGTTGGCCTGGCGTTGGAGGATCCGTCCCTGATTGCCCCCAATGTGATGGGCTATCTGCAAACGGCGGAGCGCAATGCGGATAGGTTGTTGGCGCTAGTGTCTGACCTGTTGGCTACCACCTCCAACCAGCTGCTCCTGCACCCCAGGGCCGGTGACTTGGCCGCGCTGGTAACGGACAGTTTGGAATCGGCCCAACCTCGGGCCGCCGAGAATGAGGTGACGCTGGTCAACCAGACAGTGGGCCCATTGGAGGCTGTGCTGGATATTTCCCGGATGGGTCAGGTGTTAGACAACCTCATCTCCAACGCCATCAAATACTCGCCCGACGGCGGCGTGGTGACAGTGCGCTGTTTCGCCGACGGCGACTCGCTAGTCTGCCATGTCACCGACACGGGTCTGGGCATGAGCCCACATGATTTGGCCGAAGCGTTTACCAAATTTCATCGGGCCAGTGCCGCAAACATTAAAGGAATTCCTGGCATTGGTTTAGGACTCCCCATCACCAAGGCAATTGTTGAAGGGCATGGCGGAACAATCACACTCACCAGCCAGCTGGGTGAGGGCACCACCGTTTCTTTCAGCATCCCGTTGGTGGATGCACCAGCTGACGCCGCCGTAAGCGCCGTCACTTAATCAGGTATCCCTCAGGTGTTTCTGGTGCAATGGAGTCCATGAAAGCGCAGCGCACGGTGATCCGAGTCTTGATGGGCTACCTGGTGCTGCTGGCCGCCATCGTTTTTTGGCCCTCGCCGGTGGATGCTCCGGTGGACGGCGCGCTTAGCCAAGTTCTCCTCTTCTTACACCGTCACGGAGCCCCGCAGTGGGTCAATTACAACCTGGTGGAATTTACCGCCAACATTGCCATGTTTGTACCCTTTGGCGTGCTGCTGGCACTCATCCTGAAGCGTTCCCACCGTTGGTTTGCCGTCGTAATCTGCTTCGCGGCCACCTGCTTCATTGAGTTGAGCCAACTGCTATTCCTCAGTCACCGGGTGGCCTCCATGGGGGATATTGTGGCCAACACCGCCGGAGGCATTATCGGCACCGGGATAGTGGTGCTGCTGACGATGAAAACAGGCAGACGGCGCTAAGCAACTAAGCAACTAAGTAGCTACTTCACCACGGAGCGCGGCAGCCGCAGCAGCACATCGTTCTGCATCGTGGCAGCGCTAACGGGCCAACCGAAGTACCTCCCCTGCGCATATCCGAACCCCAGCCGGCGCAGGACCTCAGCCTGTTCTTCAGTTTCGATGCCCTCCGCAACGGAGATCAATCCGGCCGAGTGAATCAGCCGCACCATGGCATCCACCAACTCCTCACCGCCGGGCTCCGCCAGCCGGGCCACGAAGGACCTATCGATTTTCGCCGCCGTGGCATGGATCGTCTTAAGGTATGAAATCGAGGAATAGCCGGTACCAAAATCATCAATAGCTATGCCAATCCCCTACATGCATTCAACGCTGCCGCCTACCTGCTCAATGCGCGCTTCAT
>JABBNV010000004.1:0-1955 GCA_019352125.1 Acidobacteriota bacterium
GTCGTGCGTTGTCTCCGAGGCGAAGCTCAGCGCTGGCCCAGCCGCGGACCAGGCAACGCCGCGCACCAGCATTTAGTGCACCGGTTGTACACCGAAGGCAACGGCCAACTTCATGATCTTCTGTGCGCGGCCCAAGCGCGGCAGGTCCGATCCGTCGCGAATCACACCGCCGCGAGCATCGAAGTCCGCCATGAAATCCGTAGCCCAGGCAACGTCAGACGGAGTGGGGCTGATGACCTCATTGATCACGCCCGTCTGATCCTTCTGTAAGCACAGCTTGCCCGTCATCCCCATGGCCACGGTAATGGCGGATTGCTCGCGCAAAATAGGGTGGTTGGTGCCCACCGTGGGACCATCGATGGGCCCAGGGAGGTTGCCCACGCGGCTGGCAACCACCAGCTTGGCGCGGGGGTAGGCCATGGCCTCCTTGTCCGCGGACATGCCCGTGTCCCGGCGGAAATCTCCGGAACCAAAGGCCAGCCGGAATGCGCCCTCCGCGCGCGCAATGTTGTTGGCCTCTTCAATGCCGACGGCGGATTCCACCAGGGCCAGCACACGGGTCTTTCCGTCGAGGCGGTGGTACGTCTCCTTGACCTGCTCAGCGTTCTCCGTCTTGGCCAGCATCACGCCGAGCAGACCGGGGTTATTTCGCAAGCCTGCAACGTCGTCGGCCCAAAAATCCGAGTGCACGTCATTGATACGCACCCACGCCTTGCCACCCTGTGAGAGCCATTCGACGACGCCGTCGCGCGCCGTTGACTTTTGAGAAGGATCCACGGCGTCTTCGATATCCAGCACGACGGCGTCAGCCCGCGACGCTGCGGCCTCGTCGAAAGATTCGGGCTTGGTGGCAGGCACCAGCAGCCACGAACGGGCGATTTCCGCTGGAACATTGCGCTTGCGGATGGGAATGGAAGAGGTAACGGGCGCGAAATTGGTCTCGGACATACTCCTACCGTATCGCCGGGCGGCATTCTGCCCAAGATTGGACATGGTTGTGGTCATTTTGATTGCTCGAGACGTCATTTTGCCGCAAATACAGAAAGAGTGCACCAAGGCACTGGCGAAGGACTGACACTTAGTCCGGCATCAACATCGTTCGTAAATCCAACTGACGCAGGACCCTGTCCGCCACTTCGGGATCAGTTCCCAACTCGTTGCGGGCGGACAGGACCTCCTGCCGCGCCGCGTCCAGTGCAATAGTCTGCACTAGGATCATCACCTCACGCCGCCGCTGGAGCCGCTCATCCGCCTCGGCAATGGGTTCGCTACCTTCCAGCGTGAACCGCAGCCGGGCCATGCTCTCCTTGATTTTTTTCAGCTTCTCCGGAGGTAACTGAGTGATAACGTCGCTGCTCTTCAGGGCCGCCACGGCAGCGCCCTGTGCACGTGCCGCGAGCTCCTTAGTAGCCAAGTGCTCGTGCGAGCCGTCTTCGCTGGCCTTCAGCACCCTCATCAGCGCCGGGAGTGTGAGCCCCGGCAGCACCAGCGTGGCCAACAGCACCGCGCAGGCAATGACAATAAGTTCCCCACGGAAAGGGAAATCACGGCCATCGTCGAGCGTGAGCGGAAGCGCTAGGGCCAGTGCCAGCGTGGCCAATCCGCGCATCCCGCACCACGTGAGAATGAGCACCTCTTTGGCACTGGTAGGTTGCCACGCCTGCTCTTTCCTTCGGCCTGAGGCCGCCAGGAGCCACAGCCAACCAAACCTGACGGCAAACACCAGCACGCACACCACCAGGCAAACACCCACCATGGCCGGAATCGAGCTGGCCTCGTGGAGCACCACATCCCTGATCTCCAGCCCCACCAGGCCAAACGCCAGACCGGTTACCAGCAGCTCCACCACGTCCCAGAAGGCCGTCTTAGTGACGCGTTCAGCGGCATCCTCCGCCCGCGCATGGCGCTTAATCTCCAACGCCACGACAACGACGGCGATCACACCGGATGCGTGC
>JABBNV010000004.1:1965-2795 GCA_019352125.1 Acidobacteriota bacterium
ATGCGTGCAATTCTTCAGCCAGGATATACGCGGCAAACGGCACCACCAGCGTGATGGCACTCCGGGCCACCAGGGCAGTTACCAAACGCGAGATCACACTGGTGACATAGCCCATCAGCATGCCCACCAGCACGGCAACGACGGCACCCACCAGAAATGCCATGACAACACCAGAGGTCAATTTGGTGCCCGTGGTGGTAGCAGCCACCGCCGCCTGGAAAATCACGATGGCAGCAGCGTCGTTGAACAGACCCTCGCTTTGCAGCACCGTGGTGAGCTTGCGCGGCATCGAAACCCTACCCGCCACGGATTCAACCGCCACCGGGTCAGGTGGGGCCACCATCGCGCCCAAGGCGATGGCCGCCGGGATACCAATCCCCGGAATCATCAGCCACGCAGCGCCCGCAACCACCGCCGTCGTCGCCACCACCAAGCCCACTGCCAGGAACAGCAGTGTCCGCCAGCGCACCCTGAAAACTGCCCACGAGCTGCGCTGCGCGGTCGCGAACAGCAGTGGCGGCAGGAAGATGGGCAGAATCAGCTCCGGGCTGATCTCCAGATGCGGGAAGCCTGGGATGAAGGTCAGGGCGATGGCTAACAGCAGCATCACTACCGGGTACGGCAACCGCAGCCTGTCCCCCACACCCACTGACACAACAGTGGCCAGCAACAATCCAACAACAAGCGCAAGCTGATCCATGGGGGTAATTCTCCCCTAGCCGCGGCACAGAGCGGGCTACAGCCCCGCTTGGCTCACGACGTATTCTGCTTGCTCGGCCGTGAAACCCTCAAAGGCCGGCCGATCAGCGAGCCCAGCGTGGGAGAACGCC
>JABBNV010000004.1:2805-5845 GCA_019352125.1 Acidobacteriota bacterium
TGATTTTCCCTTTGCGTTCTGTTGGCTGACCGTTCCGGCCAGCGCAGCGGCGTCTGCATCCGCTGAGCAAGAGAGCGGATACGGCCAGTGGTACTAACGGCTTTTTCATGATGTCCCCTGCTGCACGAGTGATGGCCTGATCGTATGGGCCACCTCTGACATTCAGCTCGGCAGGAACGCAAAAACCCCCGCAAACGGACCAAACCCCCGGCCGTGCCAGGGGGATATGTCCGTTTGCGGGGGTTTCCCACAGACTGGGTAGCGGTGGGGAGGCTCGATCTCCCGACCTCACGATTATGAGTCGTGCGCTCTAACCAACTGAGCTACACCGCCACGAATGAAAAAACCTGTGTCAAGCCGGTCAATAACCGCCCTGACACAGGCTCTCATTCTGAGCCCCCCACCGGAATCGATCCGGTGACCTCGTTCTTACCAAGAACGCGCTCTACCACTGAGCTAGGGGGGCAACGAGAGAATACTTTACCAGTGGATTTCCCATCTACGAAATCCAACGACCCGGGTATTCCCAGAATACGAAGAGGGTGGTGGATCCGCGCCATTCCGCAGATCCACCACCCTCTTAGTCGCTACTTCGGGAAGTGATTACCACTTGCCCTTGCGATTGAAATCACGTGCGCCGGCATCCTTGCTGGTGCGAGGCTTGCGCTCGCCACCGGCGTATCCGCCACCGCCGCCTTGGTAACCACCGCTGCGCGGAGCGCGGTCACCGAAACTGCGTTCGCCGTCGTACTTCTTTTTGAAGCCGCCCTGGCCGCGATCGCCGCGGTCTTCACGGCCCTTGTAGGCGCCACCGCCGGAGGGCTTGCGGCCGGAGTCCAGCTCCAGGTGAATCAGCTCGCCACCGATTCGGGTCTTGCTCAGCGCGCGCAGTTGCTCGCTGGACAGGTCAGCCGGCAGTTCCACCAAGGTGTGGTCCGCGCGGATGTCGATGCCACCGATCTGAGCGGAGGACAGGCCGCCTTCGTTGGCAATGGCGCCAACAATGGAGCCCGGCATGACGCGCTGGCGACGGCCGACGGCGATCCGGTAGGTAGCGTTGCCCTCGGTCAAAGCGCGGGTGGGGCCACGTGAGCCGAAGCCGTCCTTGGCGCGTTCGCGCTTCTGGTACTCGGGAGCAGCCGGCAGATCCTTGACCAACAGCGGCTGACCACCCTGAGCCATCACGGCCAAGGCCGCGGCGATCTCGGCAGCGGGGACGTCATGCTCTTCCTCGTAGCTGGCAATCAGATCGCGAAACTTGGAGACATCCTCAGACTCGAGGGTTGCCGTGATCCTGTCTGCAAACTTGTTCAGCCGCAGTGAGTTGATGGTCTCTGCGCTGGGCAAATGCATCTGCTCAACCGGCTGGCGCGTGGCCTTTTCAATGGACCGCAGCAGGTACTTCTCGCGCGGGGTCATGAAAAGGATGGCATCGCCGGAACGGCCTGCACGGCCCGTGCGGCCGATACGGTGCACGTAGCCCTCGGTGTCGTGCGGGATGTCGTAGTTAATGACGTGGCTGATGCGCTCAACGTCCAAACCACGGGCAGCAACGTCGGTTGCCACCAGGATGTCGAACTTGCCGTCGCGCAGGCCCTCAATGGTGCGCTCACGCTGCTGCTGAGGGATGTCACCGTTGATCGCTGCGGCCTGGAAGCCGCGAGCCTTGAGCTTGTCAGCAAGTTCCTCAGTGGCCATTTTGGTGCGAACGAAGGCAATAACGCCGTCGAAGTCTTCAACCTCTAGCACCCGGGTCAGTGCATCGAGCTTGTGCGGACCCATAACCTGCAGGTAGCGCTGGCGTGTGTTGGCACCGGTGGTGGTCTTGGACTTGACCGTCACCTCAGCGGGGTTGTTCAAGTACTGCTTGGAGATGCGGCGGATTTGCCCCGGCATCGTGGCGGAGAACAAAGCCACCTGCTTCTCGGCGGGCGTCTGAGCCAAAATCTGCTCGACGTCTTCAGCGAAGCCCATGCGCAGCATCTCATCAGCCTCATCGAGCACCAAGTACTGCAGATTCGAGAGATCCAAAGAACCCTTGGACAGGTGGTCTATGACACGGCCAGGAGTACCCACAACAACCTGAGCACCGCGGCGCAAACCGGCCAACTGCGGGCCGTAAGCGGAGCCACCGTAAACCGGCAGGACGGTGAAGTTATCCATGTGTGCGGCGTAGGAGGAGAACGCCTCGGCTACCTGCAACGCAAGTTCGCGAGTAGGAGCCAGTACCAGAATCTGGGTGTCTTTAGTGGGACCATTTTGGTCCATCAGCTCTGCCATTCGAGACAGTGCGGGGATGGCGAACGCGGCGGTCTTACCGGTTCCGGTTTGGGCTAGGCCGACGACGTCGCGGCCTTCCAGCAGCAACGGAATGGTAGCTGCCTGGATGGGTGAAGGCTTCTCATAGCCAACATCCCTCAGGGCCGCGAGTACGCGGCCATCAATGCCAAGATCTGTGAAGAGAACGTCGTTTTCTTCTTCGGTGGCGGGAGTGTTTTCGGATTGGACGTCAGACTGGTTTTCAGACAAAGAGAGTATTCCTCTGCTCAAGGGGCCGTGCGGCGGTGCCGCATTACATGAGTTCCAGCCGCTAACAGTGATCCCGAGGCAGGAACTCGCGTCATAACTTCCAAGAACACAGACTCGACTACGCTGCGCACCCGTGGGTTCGGATTTTCCGAACCCTGTATGACGTTTTCTTCGCCGGCGATCCCCTTGAACATGCCCCGTGTAAACCAACGGGTCCCAGACACTACGACTCCTGCCTCAAAAATTGGGCAGAAAGAAAAAAGGAGATTGACGAAAGTGGGGGATGTTTCAATTGTAGGCCAAAGTTTAGCCTCAGCACACCGGTAGGGCCATGAATGTACGTGAAATACCACACATTCGGAGTTGAGCTGGCGTTTAGGCCATCCTGGATTGGCGCAGAACCCGCTCAAATTTTGGCCAGTAGCTGTCTGCGAGCGCCAATTCCCCCGACTCGTGGAGCGCAGTGAGGGTATTGACCCGTTCAAGCGTGGGCTCGGAAAAGATCTGCCCC
>JABBNV010000004.1:5855-9872 GCA_019352125.1 Acidobacteriota bacterium
CTGAATGCTGCCGGTGGTGACGACGCGCAGGTAACACCCCACTCGGCCTTCTTGCGTGAATCGCTTGACCCACTGGGCCTCGTCGACTCGCCTGCCGAAGGTGGCGCACGGAGTTCTGGGCGAGGTAACTTCAACTACCACCGTGGAGCCGATCTGCCAGCGCTCGCCGATGACGGCTCCCGTGGTCGCGATGCCGCTGGTGCGCAGGTTCTCACCAAAATAGCCTGCTGGTACGTCCCGTCCCAGCAGCTCTGCCCATGCGTCGGCGTCTTCTTGCGAATACGCGTAGACAGCCTTGTCTTCGCCGCCATGGTTGGCACGGTCCGCCTGAACATCCGCATAGACACCTAAGGTATTAACCTTGACTGGCCCCCCGACGGGCCGCTTATCAATGGCGGTGATCCCTACAGTGCCCGCATCCGGGCGTAGTTCATGGACCCTACACACTGCCAAAATATTCGCTGCGCTCACACCACTAATCTAGGCTACGCGGAGCAGCCGGTGCTACGGCTCAAATCGGTAGCCCATCCCTGCCTCCGTGAGTAGGTGTCGAGGCCGTGCTTGATCCGGCTCGAGTTTGCGGCGCAGCTGGGCCATATAGACGCGCAGGTAATGGGTCTCCTTGGCGTACGCGGGCCCCCACACCTCGGTGAGGATGAATTGCTGGCTGATCAGTTTCCCGGGGCTGCGCACCAGCAGTTCAAGAATGGCCCATTCAGTGGGAGTCAGCCGCACATCGGCACCATCCCGGTGGACGCGCTTATTGGCCAAGTCAACACTAAAGTCCGCCGTCTGCACCGTGGGCTCTTCTGCGGGGTTGGCCTGAGCCCGTCTGGTGGCCGCGCGTAGCCGCGCCAATAGTTCATCCAGCCCAAATGGTTTGGTCACGTAATCATCCGCGCCCGCATCCAACGCCAGCACCTTATCCTGCGAACTGTGCCGAGCAGAGAGCACAATGATGGGCACCGAGGTCCAGCCGCGCAGCCCCCGAATAACGTCAACACCATCCAAATCCGGCAAACCCAAGTCAAGAACGACGACGTCAACCGGGTGCGCTGCAGCCATCCTCAAGGCTGTGGCGCCGTCTGCGGCTGTCAGCACTGTGTACCCGTGGGCATGCAGATTGATCTGGAGAGCACGCAGGAGCTGCGGTTCATCGTCGACAATCAGCACGGTACTCATGGGAACCTCCGCCTGAGCGCAGGGTCAGAGCCTCCACCTTCGCGTATGCCGGTTGCCAGTGGCAATCGAACCACCATGGTGAGCCCGCCACCTGGTGTCTTTTCTGCCGCAAGGACTCCACCCATCGCCTCGGTAAAGCCCTTCGCTACGGCCAGCCCCAATCCCACGCCGGTGCGGCTCTCGGAGGGATGCGCGACGTCGTCGAGCCTCTGAAAAGGGGCAAACATGGCCAGCGTTTCCGCCTCCGCGACGCCTCTGCCGCGATCAATGATCCGCAACTCGCTGGCCGGATGCCCGGCTATGGTGGCGCTGCCGGTACCGCCCACGGAACCCACCAGGAGCACCTCGGAATCCGGCGCGTATTTCACGGCATTTTCGATGATGTTCGCCAACACACGTTCCAGCATGCCAGCATCGGCCTGAACTGCAGGCATGTTGGGTGGCAGCTCCAATCGAATTTCGGCTCCTGCCACCCCTCGAAGAGCACCGGGAATCACCTCCAACCAGGTCACCGGCCCCAGCAACGGGTTCACGGTATCACTGCTCAGCCGGGACATATCCAGCAAGTTATCTACCAAGGAGTTGAGCCTGTCCGCGTAATCTTCCACAGTCTTCAACAGCTCCGCTTCCTCCTCTACAGCGAAGGAAATGTCCTCCTGCCGCAGGCTACTGATGGCCAGTTTGATCCCCGCCAGCGGTGTGCGCAGATCGTGGGAGACCGCTCGCAGCACCGCCGTTCGCATGGTGTTTCCCTCCGCCAGGCGCAGGTTATCTGCCAGGGTTTGATCCAACTGCGTGCGTTGTTCCATGGCCATTACGTGGGCGCCGAAGGCCGCCAGCAACCGTCTATCACTGGCTGGCAGCACACGGCCCGAGAGAACCAGCGTCAATGAATCACTAACTTCTTCCACGTTGTCTGCCTGCTCCGGGGAGGTCGCTGGGGAATCCCCGGCGCTGGACAACACCGTCCACCCATTTCCGTGCCCATTGCTGGAATCCGTGCGCCGCAGTAAGGCTACGGCGCGCAGGGCAAAGTGCTCACGCAGTTGTTCTAGAAAGACTTGCACCGTGTCCGTACTGGCCAACAACCCGCGAGCCAATTCGCTCAGGGTGGCTGCTTCGGCACCCGCCTGGGCCGCTATTTTTGACCGCCGTGCGGACCTATCGACCACCACAGCCACGGCTGCAGAAACCACGAGGAAAACCAGCAACGCCAAGAGATTGTCACGATCGCTGATGGTCAGCGTGCCCACGGGCGGGGTGGAAAAGAAATTGAGCAGCAGGCTGCTCCACAGTGCCGCAACGACGGCAGGCCACAGGCCACCAACCAGCGCCACGGCAATAGCACCGGTGAACTGAAGCAGCATGGCCAAAGTGAGGGAGGTTCCCCAGGAGCTGCTGAGGAAGAATTGCAATACCGCGGGCAGCACAATAGCCATCACGAAGCCCAGCACCACACGGCGCCGTCCCAAATCGCCGCGACGAGAGGCCTTGACCCCATGGCCACCAAACTGGTGGGTCACCATATGGACGTCAATATCACCGGATTCCCGCACCACCTTGGCGCCGACTCCGGGGCCGTTGAGCAACCTGTTCAGGGGCCGCCTGCGCGAGGTTCCCACCACTAGCTGCGTAGCATCCACACTGCGGGCAAACTCCAGTAGCGCAGCCCCGGCGTCGTCCCCACCCACACTGTGAAACGTCCCTCCAAGGTCCGTGACAAGTTGCCGCTGAACTTCAAGATCATGGGCCGATTCCCAAGCCACTCCGTCCGAGCGGCGGACGTGCACCGCTAGGATTTCCCCACCGGAAACCCGGCTGAGGATGCGCGCGGCCCTGCGGATTAGTACCTGTCCCTCGGGGCCACCGGTGAGCCCCACCACCACGCGTTCCCGCGTAGGCCAGCTCTCCACGATGCCATTGGCGAGCCTGTATGCGGCCAGGCCCTCTTCAACGCGGTCCGCCAGCCAGAGCAGAGCCAGCTCGCGCAGGGCCGTGAGGTTTCCAAGCCGAAAATAGTTGGCCAGGGCTGCGTCCACCTTGTCAGTGGCGTAGATGTTTCCCTCACTCATCCGTAGCCGGAGCAGCTCCGGGGTAATGTCAACCAGTTCAATTTGGCTAGCTCTACGCACCACGGCGTCGGGGACGCTTTCTTGCTGCCTCACCCCAGTGACGGACTCCACCACGTCCGCCAAAGATTCCAGATGCTGAACGTTGACAGTCGAGTACACGTTGATCCCGGCATCCAGGATCGCTTCCACATCCTGCCACCGCTTAGCATTCTCACCGCCGGGAACGTTGCTATGCGCGTACTCGTCCACCAGCGCGATGGCTGGCTTTCTGGCCAGCACCGCTGCCACGTCCATTTCGGGAAAAGTCCCCCCGCGGTACTCCCGCTCAACAGGAGCGATGACTTCCAACCCTGTCAGCAGCGCCTTCGTTTGGGCCCGCCCATGGTCCAAAGCAATACCGACCACCACATCCACCCCGGCAGACTGCTGAGTACGCCCCTCTTCCAGCATCGAATAGGTCTTGCCCACGCCAGGAGCCGCTCCCAGGAAGATTCGTAGCTCGCCGCGCGCCATGCTGATATTCTGCCCTATCTCTGCAACGAAGCCAGCGCGGCATTCAACGCGGTGGTGTTGACAGCTGTCTGGCCAAGGAATTGCTCGGCCGAATTATTGGTGTTTTCAGCGATCAGTCCCTGCACCACGCTGAGACTCAGGCCGCGCGCAGCCGCCACCCGTGGTGCCTGAAGCTGCGCGTAGGCGTTGGAAATGTCCGGGTCCAGCCCTGAGCCGGATGCCGTGACAGCATCAATCGGAACCGAATCTT
>JABBNV010000004.1:9882-20056 GCA_019352125.1 Acidobacteriota bacterium
GGCACGTGCTCACGAGTGGCTACTTCGGTGCGGTTCTTCTTCATGGCCGCAGCAAGGTCCGCCGAGTTGGGCCCCAGATTGCTGGCTGCGGACGACGACGGGTCCCACTCTGCCGCAGACGGACGCGGGTAAAAGAACCCGTTCCCGGAGACAGGTTGGGCCAGCGCCGCAGATCCAGCTGCAGAATTGTTGATCGTAATAATCGATCCCGCGGCCTGCGCCGGTGCCAGGAGCTGCCCCGCGGCGTAGACCACCACCGGGTAGCCCACGCCCAGAAGGAGTGTGGCGAGGAGGAAGATCCGTACCGCGGTACCCAACTGCCGAAAATATGCATTCATGATGGTTTCCTTAGCCGATTCCGGGGATGAACTGAATCATCAAGTCAATGATTTTGATGCCGATGAAAGGTGCAATGACGCCGCCCAGCCCATATATGAGCAGGTTTCGTGTCAGGGCCCGGGCTGCCGATACGGCCCGGTACTTAACACCTCGCAGGGCCAGCGGCACCAACAACACAATGATCAGCGCGTTGAAAATCACTGCAGACAAGATGGCGCTCCCCGGAGAGTGCAGACCCATGATGTTAAGCAGCCCCAAACCGGGGAAAGCCGCCATGAACAGCGCGGGCACAATCGCAAAGTACTTGGCCACATCATTCGCTACGGAAAAGGTAGTGAGCGCCCCGCGCGTGATGAGGAGCTGTTTGCCGATGCCCACAATGTCAATGAGCTTGGTGGGATCCGAATCAAGATCCACCATATTGGCGGCCTCTTTCGCGGCCGAGGTTCCACTATTCATCGCCACGCCCACGTCCGCCGCAGCCAATGCAGGGGCATCATTGGTGCCATCTCCTGTCATGGCCACCAGCCGGCCGGCGTCTTGCTCCGCCTTGATCACAGCGAGTTTGTCCTCCGGTGTTGCCTCAGCTACAAAGTCATCTACCCCGGCTTCGGCAGCGATGGCAGCCGCCGTGATCCTGTTATCTCCGGTGATCATCACTGTCTTGATGCCCATGGCCCGAAGTTCAATGAACCGTTCGCGCATGCCCGGCTTCACCACGTCCGCCAGCGCAACCACTCCAAGAACTTGAGCGCGGCGCCCACCGCCACCAGCGCCGTCGTACTCACTCACCAGCAAAGGTGTGCCGCCCTGACTGGAAATGAGCTCCACCTGCCGGGTCAGTTCCTCGGCCACCGCAGCGCCGTGCTCGGCAGCATAAAGTTCGACGGCGGACGCGGCTCCCTTGCGCAACTCGCGGCGCGTACCTGGTTGCGTACCGGCCACGTTCAACCCGCTCATTCTGGTGCTGGCGCTGAAGGGTACGACCTCCAACGCCGGATCCCGGTGCATCAGGTCATCCAGCGAATCCCCGCTCACACCGTGGGTCTGCGCCAGGTCCACAATGGACCTACCTTCTGGCGTTTCATCAGCAAGAGAAGCTAATCGAGCCACCTCAACCAGCTCGTGGAAAGAAACCCCGGGTGCCGGGTAAAACTCTACTGCCCGCCGATTTCCAAAGGTGATCGTGCCCGTTTTATCCAAGAGCAGCGTGGTCACATCTCCAGCCGTCTCAACGGCCCTGCCGGACGTGGCCAGGACATTGTGCTGCACCAATCGATCCATACCCGCAATGCCGATGGCCGGCACCAGCGCACCAATGGTGGTAGGAATCAGGCATACGAGCAGGGCGACCAAGATGATGGGCGAAGGCAATGCGTGCGCAAACGCAGCCATCGGGGCCAGAGTCAGCACCGCCACCACAAAGACTATGGTCAACGAGACCAACAGCACGTTCAAAGCAATTTCATTTGGTGTCTTTTGGCGAGTGGCCCCCTCCACCAGCGCGATCATCCTGTCCAGAAACGTCTTTCCGCTAGCTGCCGTGATGCGGATTTCGATCCGGTCCGAGAGCACGGTGGTGCCGCCGGTGACGGAGCTCCTGTCCCCGCCGGATTCCCTCAATACGGGTGCTGACTCCCCGGTGATGGCTGATTCATCAACACTGGCCAAACCCGCAATCACGTCACCGTCGCTGGGAATCACATCTCCGCTTTCGCACACCACCACGTCACCGATTGCCAGCTCAACGCCCAGAACCTGTTCTTCTTGGCCGTTCGTGAGCCGGCGTGCCAGTACGGAGGTGCGGCTGGCGCGCAAGCTGGCAGCCTGTGCTTTGCCGCGCCCCTCAGCTATGGCCTCGGAGAGATTGCCAAAGAGAACCGTCAGCCACAACCAGACGGTCACCCCAACAGAAAACAGCACTGCGGATGATCCTGTGAGGATGAGCTCTACCGTGACCACCGTGCAAACCATCGCACCCACCAGCACGGTAAACATGACGGGTGAATGAACCATGGCGCGCGGTGACAATTTCCTCCAAGCCAACGGCAGAGCGGCAAAAACTGTACTGACATTCATCGAAGAAGTCCTTCAGCAGCGGGGCCCAGAGCGAGGGCCGGAAAGTAGGTAAGTGCGGTGAGGATTAGCGAAACTCCGCCCAGGAGGACGGCAAAGAGCGGGCCACTGGTGGGAACGGTTCCGGCAGTGGTGGGAACCTTGCGCTGAGTGCCTAAAGAACCTGCGAGCGCCAGAATCACAGCTATGGGCACGATGCGGCCCAGCAGCATCACCACGGCCAGCAAAGTGGCCAGGCCCGGCCCGGAGGTGGTGATTCCACCAAATGCGGAACCGTTGTTGTTGGCCGCGGAGGTAAAGGCATAGAGGATCTCACTGAAACCGTGCGGGCCGCTGGCAGGCGCGGACGCAGCCAATCCGGGGATCGCCACCGTGACAGCCGTTCCGGTGAGAGCCAAAATGGGGGTGATCAGGATGTAAATCGCCACCAGCTTCATCTGCCGGGCAGCAATCTTCTTTCCCAGAAACTCCGGCGTCCGCCCCACCATCAACCCAGCAATGAAGACGGCCACCAGGGCTAGCACCAGCATTCCGTAAAGCCCGGATCCCACACCGCCGGGGGCCACCTCCCCCAGCATCATGTTCAGCATCAACATGCCCCCGGCCAAGGGCGGCAGCGAATCGTGGGCCACGTTCACCGCGCCAGTAGAGGTCAGCGTGGTGGCCGTGGCAAAAATCGTGCTGGGTGCTACCCCCAGCCGCTGCTCAAATCCTTCACCGAGCGGAGCGCCGCTGCCCGCCGTCGCCCAGCTCATGAGAGCTGTAGAGCCAATCCAAAACGCCGCCATGACACTGACAATCGTGTAGCCCTGCCGCTTGTCCCCCACCATGCGGCCGTACATCGCTGGGAGAGCAAACGGGATCACCAGGAGCAGCAGCACCTCGAAGAGGGAGCTGAAGGCGTTGGGGTTTTCGAAGGGATGGGCCGAATTAGCGTTGAAGTACCCACCGCCATTGGTACCCAGCAGTTTGACGGCTTCCTGCGAGGCCACTGGACCACCGGGAATGGTTTGTGCCGCACCGGTGGCGATGGTGTGAATGATGGTGCCGCCCCAGTTCTGAATCACGCCACTGATCATCAGGACGACGGCGGCTACCACGCTAAGCGGGAGCAGCACGCGATAACAAGCACGGGACAAGTCAACCCAAAAATTGCCTACCGTCGTCCGCTCGCTTCGGGTGATTCCCCGAATGAGGGCCACGACTACGGCGATTCCCACTCCGGCGGAGAGAAAGTTCTGCACCGCCAAGACGGCCATCTGCACCCCAAAACCGAGGGTCAGTTCCGGGGAATATGTCTGCCAGTTGGTATTGGTCACAAAGGAAACGGCGGTATTCATGGCTACCCACGGGTCCACCCCTTGGTGCCCCTCATTGAAGGGAAGCACACCCTGAGCCAGCTGGAGCCCGAAAACCAGCACCAGAGACACCGCGGTGAACGCCAGCAAGGAGCGCAGGTATACCTGCCACCGTTGATCCGCGTCCGGGTCGACACCACCGGCACGATAAAGCAACCGTTCCACCCGCAGGTGCCGAGTGGAGCTAAAGGTGTTGGCCAGGTAGGCACCCAGCGGTTGATGGGTCGCAGCAAGTACCACCATCAGGATGGCCCGTTGAGTGATGAGCGAGAAGACGTTCAATTGCACCGCCGCTTCACCACTTCTCTGGGTGTAGCAGCGCTAAAACCAAATAAACCAACAGTGCCAGGCCTACCAGCAGCAGGGCGATATTGAGCACGTCATTCATGGCGGGCAACCTTTCAATACAGGAAAGTAACTTCCTCTATCGAATGCCCGTCCGTGGCGCAAAGACCGTTTCTTGACGCTTTCCTGACGCCTGGACTCAGGGATTTGACGGTTCCCTAACGCTGGCTACGCGGAGAAGCCGCCGTCGACCTTGAGTAGCTGGCCGTTCACCCAACGCCCCGCCTGCGAAAGGAGGAAGGCCACCGTAGGCGCCACATCAGCAGGTGTGCCGAGCCGGCCCGTGGGTTGGTGCGCAATGCAGGCGGCCCGAGTTTCCTCATCCATCCAGCCAGTGTCAATGGGGCCTGGGTTGACCACGTTGGCGCTGATGCCCAACGGCGCCAGCTCTCTGGCCGCAGCAAGATAGATTCGGTCCAGCGCTCCCTTGGAAGCCCCATATGGCAGATTGAATGCCACATGATCACTGGTGAGGGCGACGGCGGCGCCACCCCCGTCCGGGATTTGCTGGGCAAAGGCGCGCAACAGCTGCCAGTTGGCACGCGCGTTCACAGCAAAGTGGGCGTCGAAGGACTCCAACGAGGTATCCATAATCCCCGAGTCAACTGATTCACAGTGACAGGCCACCAACCCGGAAAGCTGCACATTGCTTAGCTCTGCCATCAATGTGGCAACGCCTGCCGGGTCTTGAAAGTCAGCCTGCACCGCCTGCACTGTGGCACCAGCTGCAGCTAGTTCAGACACCAGTGCGGCCACATCATCCGGCTGCTCACCCCACGGCATTCTGGCGTCGTAGGCCTGCCAGTAGGTCAGGACTAGACCCCACCCCTGCGCCGCCAGCTCTCTGGCTATGGCCGCCCCAATGCCAACTTGCCTGCCCACCCCGGTGACCAACGCCGTCGGCCGTAGATTCTCGATACCGCTCATGGATCCAGCCTAGTTGACGCCGGTGCAGGGGGAGGACCTGAGCGGCCGGGGGTAAGTTTGAATACGGAGCACACATTCACGAAGGAAAGGCAGCATCCATGTCCACGCCTGTTTTGGCCATCACCAACGCCCACGTAGTTCCCATCGAAGGTGATCCCTTCGACGGAACCGTACTGATCAGTGGGGGAAAGATTCTTCAGCTGGGCACCGAGGTGGAGGTTCCGGAGGATGCAGAGGTTCATGACGCCGCAGGCCAATGGCTGCTCCCCGGCCTGATTGACGCGCATGTTCATTTGGGCATGCACCCGGAGGGCGAGGTGGGATCCACCAACGATGTCAATGAGATGACCAATCCCATCATGGCAGCGGTGCGTGCCATTGACGCCGTGGACCCGTTTGACCCTGGTTTCAATGACGCGCTGGCGGGTGGCATCACGGCCGTCAACGTGAACCCCGGCTCGGGGAACCCGGTGGGCGGTCAGGCTGTTGCCATGCACACTCACGGGCGCTACATGGAGGAAATGGTGCTGCGCTCCCCCAGCGGCGTGAAGTCCGCACTAGGCGAGAACCCCAAGCGAGTCTATGGGGACAAGAAGCAGACGCCTTCAACCCGGCTAGGCAACGCCCTGGTGATCCGCGAGGCCTTTGTAGCCGCGCAGAATTACATGGCGAAAGCTGATCCGAACGCGAAGGATCTGAAGATGGAGGCACTGGCCATGGTGCTCCGCCGCGAGATTCCCTGGCGGCAGCACTGCCACCGTGCCGATGACGTTGCCACCGCCATGCGTTTGGCCGAGGAATTTGGCTACGACCTGGTCCTGGACCACGGAACGGAAGCCCATGTGTTGGCTGATGTGGTGGCGGCCAAGTCCATCCCCGTGCTCATTGGGCCGCTGTTCACCACCAAGTCCAAGGTGGAATTGCGCGGGCGCTCACTGGCGAACCCGGGCAAGCTGGCCGCCGCGGGTGTGGAGATTTCCATCATCACGGACCACCCCGTGATCCCCATCAACTTCCTGATCCACCAGTGCACGCTGGCCGTCAAGGAGGGACTGGATCCAGTTACTGCGCTGCGTGCGGTGACCATCAACCCGGCCAAGGTGCTGGGCTTGGCTGACCGCCTAGGCTCGCTTGAAGTGGGCAAGGATGCGGACGTGGTGCTCTGGAGCGGGGATCCGCTGGACGTGATGCAGCGTGCTTTGACGGTATGGATTGGCGGCAAAGAAGTCTATAAGTACGACAGCGCTGCGAAGGCAGGCGTTCCGGCCCAGCGCTAGCTGGTGACGCGGTTGTTGTGGGGCCGGTAGATCCAGCCCCACAACAGCACCATCAGGAATGCCAGCAATACTCCGCCGCTGGCTACAGCGTAGGAGAACGGGCTGATGTTGTTGAAGTCAGGAGCATCATTGCTGCCGGTGAGCGCCGCGATGGTTTTCGGTGACAGGTATTGGAACACCACGGTGACGCCCAGCAGCGTCCAGCCCAGCCGCCGCACAGTCTTGCTGAGGCCAGCAGCATCCCACAGCGAGAACGCCAAAGCGCTCAGCGCCACTGCAATCCACACCCAGTGATGAGACCAGGAGACGGGGGAAATCTGCAGCATTACCAAGGCAGCCACTGAGACGGCCACCAGATTGGCCTTGGCGTCCGAGGCCCACTTGATCACCACGGCACCCACCAGCACCGCCACCAGACTGGCCAGGGCCCACGGGATATTCACCTGTTCCAGGGGAATGCCGAGGTGCAGCAGAGCGCCCTTGATGGAGAGGTTGTCAATAAATCCGGGGCCGCCGATGCGCGAGGTGTTGGGCAGTACATCAAACCAGAAGGTCTTCGATTCGCGCGGCAGCAGGGCAAACCCAGCGGCAATGGAGCCAAGGAACCCCACAGCCATCCAGAGCAGGGATTTGAAGTCCTTGCGCACCAAGAAAAATAGTCCCAGCGCCAGCGGAGTGAGCTTGATCCCCGCAGCTACTCCAATCAGCAGACCGGTGGGCCATTTGCGGCCCTTTCGCCTGTCCCCAGCAGCCAAATCGATAAGTGCCATACCCATCAGAATCACATTGATCTGGCCGAAATCCAGTGTGTCCCGCCAAGGCCCCAGCCACATGATGGCGATGGTGCCTGCCGCTGCAATCAAGCGGAAACGGCCGTCAACAAAACAGGTGTTCCAGTCCCCTAGCTGGAGCCGGTGGCGCGCCAAATTGGCTCCGACGACGGCGGCCCCGCCCAGAGTGGACAGCGCCACGAACCCGTAGCCAACAGCCTTGGGGACCACCGCGGAGATGGTGAAGAGGATTGCGGCAAACGGCGGATATGTGAAGGGCAACCCATCCCGCGGCGCGTACAGTACATCCGCTCCCCAGTGACTGAGCAGCGTCTCGCCGCCGTAGCGGTACACATCAAAGTCAATATTCCCGGGGTGTACCAGCACATACATCAGCACCAGGCTGATGGCTATAGCTGCGATGCTGATGGTGGCAGTGGCGGTGGAACTAAGTCCTCGCCATGCCCCCGGTGAACTGCTGGATCCAGCTGTGGCCATGGTGGGAAATCCTTAGTGGGTGAAAAGCGTCTCCATTGAGGTTACCCGATGCAGTGCTAGGCTTCCGCGGGCACCGGTTCAGCGGTGAGACGGACGTCCTTGCGCATGCTGGCACTGACTACCGCGGCAACGGTGCACAAAGCGGCCGCCCCGAACCAGGCATAGGTGTACTGGCCAGTGGTGTCCCGAATGTAGCCGGCCAGCACGGCCGCCGCCGCGGCACCCAATTGGTGTGCGGCAAATACCCAACCAAAGACCACGGCGCCATCCGGCCCAAATACCTTCCGACAGATGGCTGCGGTGGGCGGCACGGTGGCTACCCAGTCCAGCCCGTAAATCACCACAAAAACGATGATGCTGGGCTGCACCGTGGAGGAAAGAAGCACCGGGAGCACCAACAGCCCCACGCCGCGAAACTGGTAGTAGACCGCCAAGAGGATCTTCGGGTTGAACCTATCCGTCAGCCAGCCGGAGGCAATGGTTCCCACAATGTCGAAGACACCCACCACTGCCAGTAACCCGGCCGCCGTCGTCTCTGGCATTCCATGATCGTGCGCCGAAGGGATGAAGTGGGTGCCAATGAGGCCGTTCGTGGTGGCACCACAGATGGCAAAGCCTGCAACCAGCGCCCAGAACGTCCGTACTCTTGCTGCCCGTTTTAGCGCCTGAAGTGCCCTGACGGCGGCGTTCACCGGCACAGTCGCAGCGACGACGTATTCATCCGCCGTGGAATCCGCTTTCTCCTCTTCTGGCGACGCCCCGTAAGCGAGGACACCCAGATCCGCGGGAGCATTACGCAGGAAACGCAGTACCAACGGCACCACGGCCAGCGCACCGGCCGCGATCAATAGGGAGGCCGCACGCCAGCCGGGGTTTTGCGCCAGCGCCGCAATCACCGGTAGAAACACCAGCTGCCCAGCGGCACTGCCAGCAGTGAGGATTCCCACCACCAGACCGCGGTGCTCAACGAACCACGTGTTGGCAATAGTGGCGGCAAAGACCAGGGCCATGGAGCCGGTGCCCAGACCGATCAACAATCCCCAGGTGAGCAGGATCTGCCAGGACTGCTGAACCAACACAGTCAAGGCACTTCCGGCACCAATCAGTACCAGTGCTACTGCGGTGACAATTCGGATGCCAAAGCGCTCCATCAGGGCCGCGGCAAAAGGTGCGGTGAGGCCAAAGAGCACCAGGTTAATGCTCACAGCGAAGGACAACACCGTGGTTGACCAGCCAAACTCTTGCTGGAGCGGCACCATCAGCACCCCGGGTGCCGCACGGAATCCCGCTGCACCTACCAAGGCCAGAAAGGCGACGGCGGCCACCAGCCACGCCGGGTGAATTCGCCGGCGCATCTGGACCGCGCTCACTGCTTTGCCCCATGAGCAGCACCGCGAACCGCGCCAGTCAGCGCTGCGGGCTCTGCGGTCCTTGCGTAGTTGTGCCACAGTGTGTTCTCCGCGGTGAGAACTTCCCCGCAGTGGGTACAAAAATCCGGCAATGAACATTCGTTCCCGCAGGCGTCATGAATGACGGTCATGTGGGCGTTGGCTGCCGGTGCCGGCAGGTGCTTTTCACTCCACAGCAGCATCGCGTTCAGAATGGGCAGAGTGTCCGCACCACTGTCCGTGAGGGAATATTCCCACCGCTGCCGGCCGCCGTCGTCGTACGGCGTTTGGGTAATCAACCCTTCCGCACTCAGATCCGCCAAGCGTTTGCTCAGCACGCTGTCCGCCACGGCCAGCTTGTCCCGCATATGGGCAAAGCGGCCGTTTCCGTAAAACAATTCGCGCAGTACCAATAGGCACCACGGATCACCCAGTACGCCTATTCCGCGGGCCATGGAGCACGTACGCTCGGAGAAATCACTGCGAAGGACCATGGACAGACTATAGCTGACTATCTTTAAGAAAGCTAGAGCCTGTCCGCGGCCGGCCCAGGGTCTAGCCCAGCCTCGCGAAGGCCTGATCCAAATCAGCGATCAGATCCGCCGCGTCCTCAATTCCTACGGAAAGCCGCAGCAGATCCTCCGGAACCGCCAACTCCGTGCCCTTAACCGAGGCGTGCGTCATCTCTGAGGGGTAATTCATCAGGGATTCAATGCCGCCCAGAGACTCGGCCAGGGTGAACAATTTGGTTGACTCGGCCACCTTGCGGGCAGCGTCCGCCCCGCCCTTGAAGCGTACGGAAATCATCCCACCAAAGCGCTTCATCTGCTTTTTCGCCAGTTCATGCCCCGGGTGGTTCGCCAACCCTGGGTACAACACGTGGGAGACCTCCGGGCGCTGCGTGAGCCAAGCGGCAATCTGCTCCGCGTTGTCACTGTGCCTGTCCATCCGCACTCCCAGGGTCTTGAGCCCGCGGGTGGTCAGGAACGCATCCATGGGGCCGTTGACGGCACCGGCCGCAAACTGCACAAAGCCAATCTTCTCCGCCAGTTCAGCATCCTTGACCACTACCGCGCCACCCACTACGTCCGAGTGACCGCCGATGTACTTGGTGGTTGAATGCACCACCACATCCGCGCCCAGGGCCAACGGGTTCTGTAGATACGGCGAGGCAAAGGTGTTGTCCACCACCAGCA
>JABBNV010000004.1:20066-20371 GCA_019352125.1 Acidobacteriota bacterium
CCACCAGCAACGCGCCAGCAGTATGGGCCGCCGTAGCCAAGGCGGCAATGTCAGTAATCTTCATCATCGGGTTGGAAGGAGTCTCCACCCAGACAAGCCGCGGCTTGAGCTCGGCAATGGTGGCCGCAGCGGCGTCAAGATCAGCCATGTCCAGTGCTGTGTTGGTGATCCCCCAGTCCCCCAGCACCCGGTTGATCAAGCGGTAGGTTCCCCCGTATACGTCATTGCCCAGCACAATGCGATCGCCCGGCCGGCACAGGGCACGGATCAGGGAATCTTCAGCGGCCAGCCCGGAGCCGAAGGTG
>JABBNV010000004.1:20381-31784 GCA_019352125.1 Acidobacteriota bacterium
TACGGCTTCGGCCCAACTGCCCATCAGGATCGGACGAATGAAGCCGAGTACCAGATACAGCCAGATCGGCGCGGCAAAGGCCCATGCGGTGTGCGTGCCCAGGCCCAGGGCGATCGCCCGCCGATACAGGGCACGGATCAGGGAATCTTCAGCGGCCAGCCCGGAGCCGAAGGTGAACGCTGCTGAACCGCCTTCCAGTGCAGCCAACTGGTCCTGCAAAGCATCCCGGGTGGGGTTGGTACCACGGCCATATTCATAGCCGTTCCGCAATCCCCCGATACCGTCCTGGGCGTAGGTGGTGGAGAAGTGCACCGGCGGCACTACGGCACCCGTGTGCGGCTCAAATGCCTGCCCAGCGTGGATGGCTCGTGTGTTAAATCCCTGATTCATTGCGGTTCCCTTCAAGAACTAGTTGCTCAAATATGCAAGCAGATCGTGGCGCGTCAGAATTCCCACCGGCGCTCCCACAAACGTCACCATCACCGTATCCACTTCGGACAGGAGTGCACGAGCGGCGTCAACGGACTCCAGCGAGCCGATGACGGGCAACTTGGCACCCATGTGCTCGGTGATCTTGTCCGTCAGTTTTGCCTCACCGCGGAAGAGTTTGCTGGTCAGTGTCCGCTCATCCACGGCACCCAGCACCTCACCCATCACCACCGGCGGCTCCTGCGAGAGGATGGGAATGTGGCTAACCCCATATTCATTCATGATGTTCACAACGTCACGTACCGTCTCATTGGGGTGTATATGCACCAGATCCGGCATGGTGCCCGTCTTGGCACGCAGCACCTCACCCACGTTCGATTCTTCCTCGCCAGGCAGGAATCCGTAGGACCGCATCCACGCGTCATTGAAGATTTTGCCCAGGTAGCCCCGTCCGGAATCCGGCAAGATAACGACGACGACGGCGCTGGCGTCCAGCGTCCTCGCCTCCTTCAGCGCGGCCACTACGGCCATCCCGGAAGAGCCACCCACTAACAGACCTTCTTCCCGTGCCAACCGACGGGTCATCGCAAAGGAATCCGCATCACTGACGGCGATCACCTGATCCGGCACATCTTTGTCATAGTTGCCCGGCCACATATCTTCCCCCACGCCTTCCACAAAGTACGGCCTACCAGAGCCGCCCGAGTAGACAGAGCCCTCCGGGTCCGCGCCAACAACCTTTACCGGGCCGCCGTCGGCCGCGCTTCTATTGCGGGAAATCTCCTTGAGGTACCGGCCCGTGCCCGTGATGGTTCCGCCCGTCCCCGCGCCAATAACCACGTGGGTGACTTTTCCGTCCGTATCCGCCCAGATCTCGGGGCCGGTGGACTCGTAATGGCTGGCTGGAGCAGCAGGATTGGCAAACTGATCCGGCTTGTAAGCGCCCGGTATCTCGCTGACCAACCGGTCTGACACGCTGTAATAGCTCTGCGGGCTATCCGGGGCAACGGAGGTGGGCGTGACAACCACCTTCGCACCGTAGGCGGACAGCACCGCGCGCTTGTCCTCCCCCACCTTGTCCGGGACAACAAAAATGCACTGATAGCCCTTCTGCTGCGCTACCAGAGCGAGCCCCACCCCCGTGTTACCACTGGTGGGCTCAATGATGGTGCCGCCGGGCTGAAGCGCGCCGGACTTCTCCGCGTCTTCGATCATCTTCACGGCAATGCGGTCCTTGATGGATCCACCCGGATTCAGATACTCCAACTTCACTAAAACGGTGGCCCTAATCCCCTCGGTGACGTGATTGAGACGAATCAGGGGCGTGTTGCCGATCAGGTCCAGCACGGAGTTAGCGAACTTCATGCTCCAAGACTACTTCCGGGACGGCTGCGGCTTGTCCTTCCAGAGGGTGCGAAAATGAGCTGTGACTTTTAAACGTGCACTCCCTCTCGGTGGATTGTTACTGGGCGCAGTGCTGCTGGCCACTGGGCTGCTCCCCTGGCCGGACTTCACTGAACTGGCGGCACGGACCATCCCGATTCTGCTGTTCGTGCTGGCCATGACCGTGGTTACTGAGTTGGCTGATGCCGCGGGTGTATTTCGCGTCGTGACAGGGTGGCTGGCTTCGGTAACCCGCTGGCGTTGGGTGTTGTGGCTGTTGGTGGCGGCCCTGGCCATTGTGAGCACAGTGTTTCTGTCCCTGGATACCACCGCAGTATTGGTCACTCCCGTGGTGGTGCTGCTGGCGATGCACACCCGGATGCCGCCATTGCCCTTTGCCCTTACTACCATTTGGCTGGCCAACACTGCCTCTGTGTTGCTGCCTGTCTCCAACCTGACCAACCTGCTGGCGCAACACCGAATGGGTCTGGATCCATTCCATTTTGCGGCTCTGATGTGGGCTCCTGCTGCCGTAGCTATCGTGGTTCCACTGGCCATGCTGGGCATCATCTTCAGGCGATCCTTGCGCGGCACGTACCAGCAGTTCCCGGGAGAGAAGGTCCCGGACCGCACGCTGCTCATCATCGCCGGAGTCACCGTTGCTCTGTTACTTCCCGCGCTGGTTTCAGGCGTTCCGGTGGCCATCCCGGCGGGAATTGCTGCCGTCGTTTTGCTGCTGGTTTTTGCCGTCCGGCGGCGGGACGTACTGAGCCTGAGGATGCTGCCGTGGCGGCCCTTGGCGCTCACAGTTGCCCTGTTCATTGTGGTGCAAACACTGCATGCCCATGCGCTCACCCCCACTTTGGCCGTGCACAGTGGATTCCTGGGGCTATTGGAGTTGGCAGGCAGCGGTGTACTGGCCGCCAATGTGGTCAACAACTTGCCGGCATATCTGGCGCTGGAGCCCACCGGGTCCGTGCAGTTGGCGGCACTGCTGATTGGCGTCAATGTGGGGCCGCTGATTTCCCCCTGGGCCTCGCTGGCCACGTTACTGTGGCATGAGCGCCTGCGGTCCATGGGCGTCAACGTCTCGTGGGGCGGCTTTGCACTGGCCGGGCTACTTTGCGTTGTCATCACCGTTCCGCTGGCCGTCCTTGCCCTGTGGCTAAGTATTGGAGCGCCGTAAAATAGGCACCATGCCCATCGCTACTGAACTCACGGCGGAACTCGCTGCGGAGTTTGAGCTGGCTGGCACCTACTCCCTGGAAGCAACCTTGGGAATTCTTGGCCGCGGCCGTGGGGACAGCACTCTAATGGTCACTCCCGCCGGGCATTGGTTGGCCTTCAACACAGCAGACGGCCCGGCCACTTTGCTGCTGCGCCAGCGGGGTTCCGAGTCTGTGGTGCAGGCCTTTAGCTGGGGCCCCGGAGCTGACTGGGCCATGGATAGTGTCCCGGGCCTGATTGGCATGCAGGACGATTGGGCGGCGTTCGACGCCGAAGAGTTCACGGCCACGTTGCCACGGTTGGTTCGTGAAGCACGACGGCGACATCGCGGCCTACGCTTGCCCCGTACCGGCCGGCTGGTGGATGCGCTGATTCCGGCCATTCTGGAACAAAAAGTGACAAACATCGAAGCGCGCCGAGCCTATGCATACTTGCTAAGCCATTTTGGTCAGGCAGCCCCGGGTATGGGTGACAGGTCCCCAGTGCCGGCTGGGTTGCGGGTTGCCCCAACGCCACACGGCTGGGCGCGGATACCGTCGTGGCACTGGCACAAAGCAGGGGTAGGACCGCAGCGGTCCGCCACAGTCATGAGAATCTTGCAGCACGCCAGTGCGCTGGAACGGCTGTCCGCACTGGAGGCAGAGTCCGCGGCAGAGAAACTGCAGTCGGTTCCGGGCGTGGGGCAATGGACTGCCGCGGAAGTAACCCAGCGCACCCACGGAGACGCGGATGCGGTAGCCGTTGGCGACTACCATCTGGCCAGTTTTGTTGGCTGGGCGCTCATTGGTGAGCCAGTGGATGACGCGCGAATGTTGGAGTTACTGGAACCCTGGCGTGGGCACCGTCAACGGGTTGTACGCATGTTGAGTAGCAGCGGCTTCAGCAAACCCACATTTGGGCCACGAATGACCATTGCGGACCATCGCTCACACTAAACTGAAGTCATGAGCGAACCAGTAAACCTGACAGCCACCTTCATCCCCAACGAAGGCGAGTACTTCCGCGTGAAGCTCGCCTTAGAGATTGCCATTGAACAAGTGGTTCAAGAACCGGGCTGCGAACGGTACGAAATCACGGAGGATACCGAAGAGCGCATTGTGCTCACGGAGCGCTGGGCCAGCAAGGAAGCGCTGACTGTGCACAGCAAGGGCGTGGCCGTCCAGGATCTCAACGAATCATTGAGTGCCCTGTTGGCCACGGAGACCGTGCTGACCTTTAGTTAGCGGTATCCGGCTTAGCGGCGTCAGCTTCCGCGCGCTGCTTGGCGATGGCGGCGTGCACCTCGGTCATATCCAAGCCCTTGACGGCGGTAATGACTTCTTCCAGCTGTGAGCCGTTCAACGCGCCGGGTTGTGAGAACACCAAGACGTTTTCCCGGAACGCCATCAGCGTAGGGATTGAGGTGATGTTTGCCTCTGCTGCCAGCTGCTGCTCCGCCTCCGTGTCCACCTTGGCGAAGACAACATCCTCATGCTTCTGGGATGCGTCCGCAAAGGTGGGCGCGAAGCGCTTGCAGGGCTGGCACCAATCTGCCCAGAAGTCCACCAGGACAATGTCATTGCCTTCAACGGTAGGGCCGAACGATTCTGCGGTGATATCTACAGTAGCCATAGCTCAACGGTAGCCCATTCGGCCGCCCACTGCCTGAGAATTTCGCTCAGCGCTTGACTCAGACCCCTGCCGGCTCGTGGTGCTTGAGGTACTTGCGGCCGCCCGCCACCATGGCCACCGCAATTGCTACGGCCATAGCCGCGCAATAGTAGGTGTAAGCCGCGCCAACGTGCTCGGCAATCTGGGCCGCCGCGAAGGGGGCAATGGAGCCGCCTAGCCACCGCACAAAGTTATAACCAGCGCTGGCTACGGGCCGCGGGGAGTCGGAAACGCTCATGGCCAGCTCAGTAAAGAGCGTGTTGTTGATACCTAGCGCCGCTCCAGCAGCAATAACCAGCACGACGACGGCGGGCACGGAGTGCCCGGCTGCCAGCGCCATTCCCACTAGGAGCAACACCAGGATGCCCAGGGAGAGCATCAGCGAGTTGGTGACGCCCAGGTTTCGTTGCACCACCGGGGCCACAAAGACAGAAAAGACGGCCACTGCTACGCCCCAGCCGAAGAACACTGCCCCGATCCCGTAGGCGTTCATGTGCAGCACAAACGGCGTGTATGCCAGAATCGTGAAGAACCCGTAGTTATAGAAGAGCGCACTGCCTGCCGTGGTGCGCAGACCCTTGTGGCCCAAGGCAAGGATGGGATCCCGTAACCGAGTCTTCTTGGCCGGAAGCGGCGTGGCGGGCAGCAATACCACCAGAGAAATAAAGGCAATGGCCATCAAAGTAGCGGTGCCAAAGAACGGTGCTCGCCACTGCCAACCACCCAGCAATGCGCCTACAAGCGGACCAAGTGACAGCCCCAGACCCAGTGCGGCTTCATAAAGAATCACGGCGGTGGCAGCACCACCGCTGGCCACGCCGACAATAACGGCCAACGCTGTTGCCACGAAAAGCGCGTTACCCAAACCCCAGCCAGCACGAAACCCCACCAGGGTGGCCACGTTGCCTGACGCGCCGGAAAGGGACGCAAACACCACAATGACTGCCAGCCCTACCAGCAATGTCTTCTTGCCGCCGATCCGGGACGAGACGAATCCACTGATCAACATCGCAATGGCCGTCACCAGGAAATAGCTGGTGAACAGCAACGACACCTGACTGGGCGTAGCCTGCAAATTCACCGCGATCGCGGGCAGAATCGGGTCAACCAGCCCAATACCCATAAACGCGAATACTGCTGCAATAGCGGTGGCCCAGACGGCCTTCGGCTGGCGCAGCATCGAAGCCTTTTCTGCCTGGAATGTTTCTTCAATTTCCTGGGCAGTATTTTCTGCCTGCTTGGGCACCACAGCCCCTCCTTCTGTCCTACTACTTGGCGTGAATGATCGCCGGCTCATCGCCGGGAGACAAATTGAGCTTGAGCATTACTGGGATGGCAGCTTCGAGGACGGCGCGCTCATCATCGTCCAGCTGCCCCAGCTGTTCCGCGAGATGTTCATTGCGGCGCACATTCGCCTCCGCCAAGACCGCCTGTCCCCTGCCGGTCAGTGATACCAGCACTGCACGCGCGTCGGTGGCATCTGGAAGTCGCTCCACCAAGCCCGCGCGCTGGAGTTTGATAACCATTTCAGTGGCACTGGGCAGCCGAATCCCGAGCCGTCGGGCAATGTCCCCCACGCGGAGCGGGTTGGCAGAGATCATGTTCATCATGGAAACCTGCGCAGTGGAGTACTCCCCCTCCGCATCCATGGAGCGGACCAGATACACGGCATGGCGGAGCCCCTCGCGGTAGCGGGAGGCCAGGGCTGTCAGATCACTAGGGGGCACAGTTAGGGAGCCTAATAGTTAGGGTTCCTAATTGTCAACACTTCCGGCAACAATAAAAAGGTCCGGTCTTCTTGATTGCTCAAGAAAACCGGACCTTGCCGTGTGGCAGATACTGGATTCGAACCAGTGAAGGCGTTGCCAGCTGATTTACAGTCAGCCCCCTTTGGCCGCTCGGGTAATCTGCCGCGGCCACCAAACCCTCTCACGAAGATCTAGCAGTGACTCCCAACAAGTGGAAGCAGTAAAACAATACTAGGGATCCGGCCAAGAATCGAATCGAGGCCCGTTATGCCTCATCCGCGCTACTGGAGCTGCCTGCGATGCGCCGGGTCAGCTGCTCTTCAAACCGCTTGGCCTGCTCCGCGGTGACCTGATTCAGCGCCACTGCACGGGCCAGGTCCTGATGAACGCCACTCATCCGCGAGCTAGCCGTGACGGACTGTGTAGGAATGGAGGATGCGGGGGCAAAAGCTGTAATTGCCGCCAAGGTTGCTGCTGCCACCAATGTTCCGGCTGCCGCCGTCGCACTCTTCATGGTGGACTTCGCTACCACGTAGCGACGTGGCTTCTTGCTAGTCATGATGCTCCCTGTCAGAAATAGTGGAACCGGTTGCATGAGGTGTTCGGTCAGTGAATCTACTGACTCAACTCTCCTGCGCCTGGTTGTGTTCCTACTCCATACAACCTTGATGTGCGCTGGGAGCGAATCCACCCACGGGTGGATTCTGCGCCATCCCGCCATCCACCTCTAAGCTGGTAGGTGAGAAAGTTGATATTTCATTCCACCCAGGAGGATTCATGGCCAGCGATTCAACATTCGACGTCGTCAGCAAGGTTGACAAGCAGGAAGTCGCCAACGCACTCAACCAGGCTCAGAAAGAAATTGCCCAGCGCTACGACTTCAAGGGCGTAGGCGCCGAGATCGATTTCAGCGGCGAGAAAATTCTCCTCAAGGCCAACTCGGAAGAACGAGTCCTGGCTGTGCTGGACGTCTTCGAAAGCAAGATCATCAAGCGCGGAATCTCCCTGAAGTCTCTGGACAATGGCGAGCCATTTGCTTCCGGCAAGGAATACCGGTTGGAGACATCCATCAAGGAAGGCATCGAGCAGGATGTTGCCAAAAAGATCAACAAACTAATCCGGGACGAGGGGCCCAAGAGCGTCAAGTCCACCATCCAAGGGGACGAACTCCGCGTCTCGTCCAAGAGCCGCGATGACCTGCAGGCCACTATGGCACTGTTGAAAAGTTCTGACATTGAGGCGGATCTTCAGTTTGTGAACTTCCGTTAATTCTTGAGGTGTTGGGGTGTGTGAACTGAGCTATTGAAAGCGTCAGCCGCCAGGCCTAATGTGGTGCTTGTCGGCACTTTCCACGACGTTCACGTAAGCACCCAGGAGCTCATGATGCCCACCCCAAATATCAGCCCGGGAGATCCCTGCTGGATTGACCTGATGACCTCGGACACGGCCAAATCTCAACAGTTCTATGGAGCTATCTTCGGTTGGACGTTTGAAACCGGCGACGTGGATAAATACGGCGGGTACATCATGGCTCTGAAGAACGGCCAGCCGGTGGCCGGGATCATGAAGAATGAGCCAGACAGCAAGTTGCCGGACATATGGACCACGTATTTGCGTGTGGAGGACATCAACGCCACGGCGGAGGCTGCAGCTGCGCAGGGTGGCCAGGTGCTCGTCCCACCCATGGAGGTGCCGGAACAGGGGCACATGTCCCTGGTGCTGGACGCATCCGGAGCCACGGTGGGGCTCTGGCAGTTTGGCGGCCACACCGGTTTCGGAGTGCATGACGAGGCTGGCGCACCCAGCTGGCATGAGCTGCACACTCGTGACTTTGACACCGCCGTCAACTTTTACCAATCGGTTTTCGACTGGGATGTCCATGTAATGAGCGATACCCCGGAATTCCGCTACTCCACGCTAGGATCCGGCGAGCAGGCCAGAGCTGGCATCATGGACGCTTCAGCGTTTCTTCCGGAGGGTGTTCCTTCCAACTGGCAGGTTTACCTTGAAGTGGAGGACGTGGACACCTCGTTGGCTCAGGCGCTCAGCCTTGGAGCCTCGGTGGTACACCCCGCCGAAGATTCTGAATTCGGCCGCATGGCAACTATTACTGATCCCACGGGCGCATTGGTGAAGCTGCGTACTTCACCCAAAGAATGGAACAAGGAGCCCTAGGCGGCAGGTTCCACGAGACCTGTGTCATAGGCCAACACCACGGCCTGGACCCGGTCTCGAAGCTCCAGCTTGGCCAGAATCTTACTGACGTGGGTCTTTACGGTTTGTTCTGCGATAAAGAGCCCGGAGGCAATCTCCTGATTTGAGAGTCCCTTGCCCACCTGGATCAACACTTCGCGTTCCCGCTCAGTGAGGCACTTCAATTTGGCTCCGGCCGCGTTGGAGCGCGGCCGGGCACGGGCAAAATCCTCGATCAGTCTTTTAGTAATACTGGGTGCCAACAGCGCATCACCAGCGGCCACCACGCGAATGGCAGAAACCAGCTCCTCAGCGAGCGCATCCTTGAGCAGAAATCCACTGGCGCCCAGGGTCAGCGCGTCGTAGATGTAGTCATCCACATCAAAAGTTGTCAGCATCAAGACGTGGGTAGTAGCGGAACCCGGCGCCGTGTTGGCCAGGATTTGCTTGGCAGCCTCCAACCCATTGAGGACTGGCATCCGCACATCCATGAGCACCACATCCGGGTGCAGCTTGTTCACCAGCTCCACTGCCACTGCACCGTTTTCAGCTTGCCCCACAACTTCCATGTCCGTCTGAGCGTCAATGAGCGCTGCAAATCCGGAACGCACCATGGCCTGATCATCGGCCAGCATCACGCGGATCGTCATTTCTTATGCCCTTTAGTCGAAGTCTCATCTGCATCGGGGTGCCCCAGCAGCGGAAAGCGCGCCTCCACCCGAAACCCACCCTCCTGGCTTCGGCCAGCTGCCAGGGTGCCCCCGAGAATCTGCGCTCGCTCACGCATACCCACCAGCCCGTGCCCAGCGCTGCGAGTCTCCTCGTTCTGCCCGCTGAGCGCAGAAATAGACTGGCTATTGCTCACAACGACTTGGAGCATGGATTCGTCCCGAGCAATTTCTACCCGCGCACTTGATCCCGGCGCATGCCGAATCACATTACTGAGTGCTTCTTGGATGATGCGATATACCGCTAGCCCCAACACAGGGCTGAGCGCGGTATCGTCCAGCGGAAGGCTCTCCGGCACCTCAACGGTAATCCCTGCTTTGCGTGCGGAATCGATCAGCTCTGGCACCTCCCCCAGCGAGGGCTGTGGCATGAGGCGAGTGTCCCCATCGTCCCCCCTCAGCGCACCCAGCAGGCTCCGCATTTCGGTCATGGCCCGGCGCGAATTTGCGGCAATATCTTCAAACTCCCCAGCCACGTCCTCAGTCATTTGGGGGTATCTGTACCTGGCCGTCGTAGCCTGAACCGTCACGAGGGACATGCCGTGGGCCACCACATCGTGCAGCTCCCTGGCTATCCTGGCACGCTCCTGAACCAGCTGAAGCCGCGCGGATTCTTCTGCACCTACCGCCCGCTCTACCCGTAACTGACCGCGGATTTCCTGCCACTGACGGGCCACGATGGCGGCAATCAAGAGCCCGAACGAGATGGATGCGAAAACCACCATATTGGTTGATTCAGAGTTCGGCACTATCTGGTGGCCAAAGTAGCTGCTGACCACGGCAGCGACGCCCAGCGTGGCCAGAGCCCCAAAGGTAGCAACCGCCCACATGGCTCGCAGCCCAGCCACCACAATAATCAGCAACTGGGTCAGCATGCCAGCCACAGTGAACGGAAGTGGCAACAGGGGGCCGTGCTCCGCAAGGAGGGGGATCAGGCCAATAACTACCAGGGAGATGAGCTGCCCTAAGCCAGGCCGTAACGCCGTCAATAGCAAAGCAGCTGAATGGAGTGCCGCTAGCAAGAGGCCCGGCATGACGGGGATCTTGTACAGACCTACGTTCAGCGGTGCTGCCACCGGGATCAGAGCCAGGGCAATGACAAAGAGCACAATGCGAGCCCAGCCAGGGTTTCCCGGGTTCCAGCGGGGTAGCGGCATGCGGCTGGTCTTATGCATGGGGATCACGAATCGTCGCGAGTGTTAGCCGTAGGGCCATCGGCTGCCAAGTCATCCAGTGCAGCTCCGCCCAGAGCATCGGTTTGCCAGCGGATGCAGTGGAAACCGCGCCCGTTTTCGCCGTCGCGCAGCTGGTTCATGGAGCCTTCCAGCAGCACCATGCCTGTGTTGGAGAGCCCATACAGTTCGGGACGAGTGGGGTCCAGATTGGTCACTCTGCACGCGCTCCAGGTACGGATCATGGCACCGTGGCTAAACATCACCACGTTCTGCTGCCCGGACTCCTCTGCCTGACGCACCACCTGGTCAAAGCGCCCCAGCACGTCCGCGCCTGTCTCGCCGCCAGGCATTTGCACGGCCAAGTCCCCCAGCAGCCATTCACGCACCACCAGCAGGTATTTCCTGATGGCCTCTTCGCCGCCCAGGCCTTCGAGGTGACCGGCATGAATCTCGCGCAGGCCTCGTTGGATGTCCACGTCCCGCTGGCGTGCAGCGGCCAAGGGCGCCGCGGTTTGCTGGGCCCGGGGCTGAGAAGATGCGTAAATGGCGTCCAGTACCTCGTCCCGCAACGGCTCGACTACCGCGGCGGCTTGCCTCGCGCCAAGGGTAGTCAGGTCGGGGCCGGGCTCCACGGTATCCAGCAGATTCTGCACGTTGGACTGCGTTTGGCCATGCCGGATCAGGATGAGTCGCATATAGCTATTCTGCCTTGAGTTGGCCGGTGCCGCGTGTACGTGTCTAGTGTTCCAGTTGGCTAAGGTTCCGGGTGCCGTGCGTCATAGGCAAGAAAGCGCGGTTGCCACCTGGCCATGGACCACACGGCAGCAATACACAGTAACCCGCCCAGTACGGCGGCCAGTGCCTCGCCAA
>JABBNV010000186.1 GCA_019352125.1 Acidobacteriota bacterium
GGAGATGTACGTCTTCCCGGCTTCCCACTATGTGGCTGGCCCCGAGCGGATGAACAAGGCCATTGCCCGGATTGAAGACGAGCTGGCCGTGCGTCTGACGGAACTCGAGGGGCAGAACAAGCTCCTCGAGGCCCAACGGTTACGTATGCGCACCACTTATGACCTGGAAATGATGCAGCAGATGGGATTCTGCAACGGCATTGAAAACTATTCGCGGCACATTGACGGCCGCGAGCAAGGAACAGCTCCGCACTGTTTGATTGACTACTTCCCGGATGATTTTCTGCTGGTTATTGATGAATCCCATGTGACGGTTCCGCAGATCGGTGCCATGTACGAGGGGGACATGTCCAGGAAGCGCACTCTGGTGGACCACGGGTTCCGGCTTCCCTCGGCTATGGACAACCGTCCGCTGAAGTGGGACGAATTCCTCGAGCGGATTGGGCAAACCGTCTATCTTTCTGCCACGCCCGGTAAATACGAGCTGGGCAAGTCAGATGGCTACGTCCAGCAGATTATTCGCCCCACCGGCCTCATCGACCCGGAAATCGTCGTCAAGCCGAGCAAGGGCCAGATTGATGATCTGTTGGGTGAAATCCGCCAGCGGGTGGAAGTCAATGAGCGTGTGTTGGTGACCACGCTAACCAAACGGATGGCAGAGGATCTCACTGACTATCTGCTGGGCCATGGCGTGAAGGTTCAGTATCTGCACTCGGACGTGGACACGCTGCGTCGTGTGGAATTGCTCCGCGAACTGCGGATGGGTGTCTTTGACGTACTAGTGGGAATCAACCTGCTCCGCGAAGGCTTGGACCTGCCGGAAGTATCTCTGGTGAGCATTCTGGATGCGGATAAGGAAGGCTTCCTGCGGTCAGCTACATCCTTGATTCAGACCATTGGGCGTGCTGCGCGTAACGTTTCGGGTCAGGTTCACATGTATGCGGACAAGATCACCAACTCCATGGCCATCGCTATCGATGAGACCAACCGGCGTCGTGCTATTCAGGTGGAGTACAACACGACTCATGGCATTGACCCCACACCCTTGCGCAAGAAGATTGCGGACATCACGGACTCCCTCGCGCGTGAGGATGCTGACACGGCTGCGTTGCTGCAATCCGCCAGCAAGGCGAAGACGAAGGCCAAGACGGCAGCGGGGCAAGCTGCACTGCGTCGCGACGGGCTGGCTGCTGCACCTGCCGAGGACTTGGTGGACTTGATCAGCCAGTTGACCGAGCAGATGCACGCCGCTGCGGGAGAACTGCAATTTGAACTGGCAGCGCGCCTGCGAGACGAAGTGGGGGACCTGAAGAAGGAACTACGCCAGATGCAGTCGGCCGGGCACGCCTGAGTGGGATATACTAGAAAGAGAACGTAGGGGAGTATCCCAAGCGCTATGAACGTCAACACGTGAGTCATTGATGATTCGCCGGGCATAGCGGTCGGAAACGGCGGAGAGACTTACGCGGATTGTTCGCGACCTACGAAAGGCCTCCTGTGCCCCAACTTCCCTTAGCCTTTGAAATCGGATCCTTCGTGGTCCTTGGCCTCATTCTGTTGGTTGACCTGTTTCTGGTCACCAAACGCCCTCACGAACCATCGGTGCGAGAGTCCGGCCTGTGGATCGGGTTCTACGTAGCACTTGCGCTGATTTTTGGTGCGCTGCTGTATGTGTTCACTGATCATGAATTCGCTGGCCAGTTTTATGCCGGCTGGGTCACCGAATACAGTCTGAGTATTGACAACCTGTTCGTGTTCATCATCATCATGGCCAGATTCTCGGTGCCCCGTAAGCTCCAACAAGAAGTGCTGATGTTCGGCATCGTCATTGCGTTGGTGCTCCGCGGAATATTCATCCTGCTGGGCGCGTACGTCATTCAACAGTTCAGCTGGGTGTTCTTCATCTTCGGTGCGTTTCTGCTCTACACGGCGTACAAGCAGGCCACGGAGAAGGACTCTGAGGATGAGGACACTGAGAATGCGCTGATCCGTACTGTGCGTCGGTTCATTCCCGTGTCCGATACGTTCCATGGCAGCAAGCTGCGCAGCACGGTCAATGGCAAGAAGGTGTTTACGCCTATGCTGATCGTCCTGGTGACGATCGGTCTCACCGATCTCCTCTTCGCTGTGGATTCCATTCCGGCAATCTTCGGCCTGACCCAAAGCGCCTTCATTGTCTTTGCCGCCAACATCTTCGCATTGATGGGCCTGCGTCAGCTGTACTTCCTGCTGGGCGGGATGATGAAGCGCCTTATCTACATCAAGCATGCACTCTCCGTGATTCTGGCCTTTATTGGCGTCAAGCTGATTTTGCACGCGATGCACGTGAATGAGTTGCCGTTTATCAACGGTGGCCAGCACATCACGTGGGCCCCGGAGATCCCCACCATGGTTTCGCTGGCTGTGATTGTTGGTACGGTGCTGATCGCGGTGCTGGCTAGCTTGCTGAGCCCGCAGGGCAGAGCCATGGCAGCAGCGGTCAAGGCTGATCAGGCCACGACCACTGAAGAACAGGCAGCCACGGACGCCGAACAGCTGTCAGCACCCAAAACCAGCCCGAACCCGAAGGGCTAGGCCCGAACTGCCCGGACCATGGACAGCAGGCGAGCAAAGATAGCTTCACCGTCGTCTGCCAGGCCATCGTGGTGGAAGTCCGCGGTCTCCCAGACCTGGAGACCGCGGACCCGGCCAGCCGTTTCCAGGGCAATGTCCCGATCTACGTAGATGTCATCCGTGTAGACGGCTGCCGCCACAGGCACTGTGTTGTGGGCCAGCACGTCTAGATCGTAGAGGGCTGGCCAGTCAGTGCGCTCCGCCAATGCTTGGGCCGTGGCAGCAAGCGGCTTGAGGGCAGGGTCCTGTTCGAAGTACCACGGATACACCATCTCGCCCGTGAGGAGTGGCTCGGGTGCATTCGGCTTGAAGTCTGCAAACTGCTCCAGCACGCGCTGGGCGGACCAATTGCTCGCTTCGCCCTGGCAGTAGATGGACTCGTGCAGTACGGCGTAGAGCGGATTACTGGCCCTGGTCACCTGCTCGTTCACCTGGTGCAAAAAGGTATCGCTCAGGCGTCGTTGGCCGTCCACCACTATGAACGCGTCCTCCAACAGGTAGTGCAGGCCGTCAATGCGGACGTTTCCGCCCAGGTAGTTTCCCACCAGCAGGAAGCGCTCCGGGCTTAGCCGCTCGCCCGTAGCAAGGAATTCCTCCGTTGACGCTAGGTGGCGGACCACCTCTGTGAGAAGGGAGCGGTCCTGTGGGTAACGCTCAAAGTACTCTGCATTGCGTGCAGCCAGCCGCATAAACGTCGCCTGATAGACGCGGTCCGGGTGCCCCGTGAGGGGGCCCAGCCCACCGGTCATGAGCACCTCGCGCAGGCTCTGCGGTGCCACAGAAAGGTAGGTGAGAGCGCAGAAACCACCAAAACTTTGACCGAGGATGCTCCACTGTTCGGCACCGAGATACCCGCGGAAGGCTTCGGCGTCGGCAACGATGGAGTCAGCCCTGAAATGCGCTAGATAGTCTGCCTGCTCAAAGGGAGTCCCACGTTCGGCCAGCGTCTGCCGGTTGGCGGGGGTGGAGAGTCCGGTACCGCGCTGGTCCAGCATCAGTACCCGGAAGGTTTTGGTAGCCTCTTTGAGCCAGCCGGAGTCGTCCACCGGGCGCATCCCACGCCCGCCGGGACCGCCCTGCAAATACAGCAGCCAAGGCAGTGCGGCCACCTCGTGCGGCGTGAATTTGGCAGCGACCATCTCCCGTGCAAAGACGGCGATGTGTTCGCCGTCGGGCTCTGCGTGGTTCAACGGGACCGTGAGCCAATGGTCGGTCATGCTCAGCGTTTTGACCCTGTATGTACTCATGCACCAAACTCCGCAAGCGCCGCACCACCGAGACGGAAGACGTGCCAACCATCCATGGGCGCAGCACCAATGCTGCGATAAAAGTCAATGGACGGTGTGTTCCAATCCAACACGGACCACTCAACGCGGGCGTAGCCTCGTTCCAGGGCCAATTCTACCAGGGTCTTCAGGAGCGCCTTCCCGTAGCCCTTGCCTCGTGCCTCTGGCCGAACGTACAGATCCTCCAGATGGATGCCGTGCACACCCTCCCACGTGGAGTAGTTGAGGAACCAGAGGGCCACGCCGACTATGCCCCCCTCGGGAAGCGAAGCATCCTCCACCACATGAGCCCACACGCGTGGGTTATCGCCAAAGAGGTGCTCGGTCAGCAAATCGTGGGTATTGGCGACGGCGTCGGGTTCCTTTTCGTAGATGGCCAAGTCATGAATCAGGGTCAAAATGTCCGGGACGTCAGAGGGGCGCGCAGTGCGAATAGTAGCCATCTACCGAGCCTATCTATAGCCGGGCAAAGTCCACCATTCGCACCACGGCTGAACCGGCCGCATTGGATGCCTCAAGGTCAATTTCCGCAATCATTTGCCAGTCGTGATTTCCGGCGGGGTCGTCAATAATCTGCTTGACAGTCCAGGTGTCTGCGGCTTTGCTGATCACCAGTAGCGCGGGGCCACGCGCTTCAGGGCCGTCGTTGATGAATTCATGTTCGTCCCAATAGGCATCCAGGGCATCTGCCCAGCGATCGCTGTCCCAGCCAGACTCGCCGTCCAGCGCGCCCAACGCCTCGAAATTGTCCACAGCCGCTAGTTCCACGCGCCGGAACATTTCGTTGCGCACCATCACGCGGAACGCCCGCTCGTTGCCGGTCAACGACGGCGGCGGTGGCGGGGGCGCGTCATGCGGGGTGGGGCTTAGACCATTGGTGAGTTCTTCCCACTCGTCCAGTAGCGAAGAATCAACCTGACGGACCAATTCTCCGAGCCAAGCGATCAGATCTTGCAAGTCTTCACGCAACGCGTCGCGGGGCACCGTCTGGCTCAAGGCCTTGTACGCGTCAGCCAGGTAACGGAGCACAATCCCTTCGGAGCGGGACAGACTGTAGAACTGGACAAACTCACCAAAGTTCATGGCCCGGGTGTACATGTCCCGGACAATTGACTTCGGAGCCAACTCAAAGTCGCCCACCCACGGCGCGTGCTTGCGGTAAACCTCAAATGCTTCACTCAAGAGCTCCGCAAGCGGCTGGGGGTAGGTCACTTCATCGAGTGCGGCCATTCGGGCCTCATACTCCACGCCATCAGATTTCATGCTGGCCACGGCCTCACCGCGAGCAAACTTGAGCTGGGCGGAGAGAATTTGCCGTGGCTTCTCCAGCGTGGATTCGATCACAGAGACCACGTCCAGGGCGTATTCGGGCGATTCGGGGTCAAGCAGCTCCAGGGCGGCCAGCGCAAAGGGGGATAGGGGCTGATTCAAGGCAAAGTTCAGTTGCAGATGCACAGTAAGTCGCAGGGTGCGCCCGTCTGGCCCCTGCTCGGCTTCAGGAATGCGCTCAATAATTCCGGCGCTGAGCAATTCGCGCGCGATGCCTAGGGCCTTGCGCATGAGTTTCAGCTGCGAGGAACGCGATTGGTGGTTTTCTGTCAGCAGTCGGCGGGCGGCTACAAAGGGGTCTCCAGGGCGTTCCAAAAGGTTCAGCAGCATCGCATGCGTGATGGTGAAACTGGAGGTCAGCGACTCCGGAACTGACTCCACCAATCGGTTGAAGGTGGGCTCACCCCAACTCACAAATCCTTCCGGTGGCTTCTTCTTGACCACTTGGCGTAGCTTCTTGGTGTCGTCACCGAATTTCGCGACGGCTTTTGCCA
>JABBNV010000187.1 GCA_019352125.1 Acidobacteriota bacterium
TCCGATCAAGCCAGTGCCCACAGCGTCCCAGATCCCATTGCCCGTCAGCAGCGTGAGCGATACGCCAAACAAAGCAAAGAGCAAGCCGGTCAAGGCTGCCGCGTCTTCCAGGAGAAGCACCGGCAGCTCCGGAGCCTTGGCCGTGCGAACAAACCCTACCCAGCTCTGATCGCCTCGTGTTTGGTTGGATTCCTTGATAGCCGTGGCGAAGGAGTATCCCTCCAGCGCGATGGAGCCAATCAAAACTGCCAGCGGAACCCAAAACCACTGACCGGTGATTCCGTGAGGATCCAGAAACTTCTCGTAAGCCTCAAAAAGGGCGAAGAGACCGCCGACGGTAAAGAGGATGATCGAGACGATGAAGCCATAAATATAGCGCTCTCGCCCGTAGCCAAAAGGATGATCCTGATCCGCATCCTTCTGCGCACGCTTGCCCCCCAGCAAGAGCAACAACTGGTTCGCTGAATCCGCCACAGAGTGCACGGACTCCGCCAGCATGGACGAAGAACTGGTGAGCAGAAACGCGAAGAACTTCAGTACCGCAATAGACAGATTGGCTGTCAATGCTGCAGCGATGGCCTTGTTTCCTTTGCCAGCAGACACCAGGAACCTTTCGTTGACGGTCAAGGATTACGGAGCGCCTCGATGAGGCATGTAGGCCAAGATTACCGGTCGACACGTCCAACGCCTAAGAGCACAAAGTTGAACCATAAGCCTACTGATACTAAAATTGAAATGTTGCCTGTATTTCTCACTGGGCTTCTGCTAGCGGGCATCCCGGTAGCACGATCAAAGGAGTAGTCATGGGTTTCATCAGTTGGATCATTTTGGGTCTCATTGTTGGTGTGATTGTTAAGATGATCATGCCCGGTAAGGTAGGCGGCGGCTGGATCACTAGCTTGATTCTTGGCGTCGTCGGCGCAATTGTTGGTGGCTGGATCTCAGGTCTGGTCTTCGGAGGAAGCGCCATCACCGGATTCTTCCACCTGGGCACTTGGATCTTCGCGATCATCGGTGGCTTGGTAGTTGCCGGTATCTGGGGCTTCATGAAGGGCCGCGACGGCGCTCGCGCATAATAAGGTTTCCGCTCGCACCCGCGGTGACAAAAACGGCCCCGCCATTCGTACGAATGGCGGGGCCGTTTTTATGCGCTATCCCCGGGTGGCGTTTAGCCGCGGCGCTGTGCCCGCGCGCTGGCGTAGAGGCACACCGTGGCCGCCGTACCGAGGTTCAGGCTCTCGGCAGAGCCATAGACAGGCACTGCTACACGGTGATCCGCCAGCGTCAGCTCCTCATCACTGAGCCCGGCCGCTTCGTTGCCGAACAGCCACGCTGTGGGGTCTTCCAGCTTGTAATCAGCCTCCGGCGTATCCGTGGAGAAGCTCCGCGCGGCGCTCTCATCCTGGAGCACATCAAGATTCACGTGGCCGTAGCCATCCGCCGCCAACACACCCAAACCTGCGGCCTTGCACTGGGCCACAGCATCCTTGGCTGAAACTCCACGAACCACGGGAAGGTGGAATAGGGATCCTGCAGTAGCCCGGACGGCCTTGGGGTTATATATATCCACACTGGCGCCGGTCAGCACCACTGCGTCTGCCCCAGCGGCGTCTGCAGCTCGGAGCAGTGTCCCGGCGTTACCTGGATCCCGCACTTGGCACATAATAGCTACCAGCTTGGGCCGGGCCGCAAGCACCTGCTCCAGCGGAACATCAACAAAGTTGCACACTGCCACCACGCCCTGTGGTGTCTGCGTGTCTGACATGGCCTCGAGCACCAATTCGCTGGCCACTCGAATATGTAGGTGCGATACGGGATCCTCCGCCAACTCCATCAACTCTGGATACCGCTTGAGGCACTCCAGCGAAGCGTAGACCTCCGCCACCACAGGGCTGCCACCCGCCGCCATGCAGTCGCGGTGTGCGCGCAAGGCTTCGCGCACGGATTGCGGGCCTTCAGCCATAAATTGCTGGCGTTTTAAGCGCAATGGACGCCCTGCCAGTTGCGCCACATCCTTCACCCGGTCTGCCCGAGGGTTGGTCATTGCGTCTACTGGGGGGCGTCCATCAAAGTTCATTCTTAGGACACTAGCCTAAGAGCGGACTTGCGCGCTCGCGCAGTCAAGAAATACTTACTACTTGGCCACCGGTGCAGAGGTATCTGCGGGCAGCGCTGCCTTGGCCAGCTTCACCAATGCGGTGAATGCCGTAGCGTCATTGACAGCCAGATCAGCCAGCATACGACGGTCAACCTCGATCTCAGCAGCCTTGAGGCCCTGGATCAGACGGTTGTATGTGAGGCCGTTGGCGCGGGATGCAGCGTTGATGCGCTGGATCCAGAGGCGACGGAAGTCACCCTTACGCTTGCGACGGTCCGCGTAGCTGTAGACGAACGAGTGCAGCAGCTGCTCTTTCGCCTTGCGGTACAAGCGTGAGCGCTGACCACGGTAACCCTTTGCTCGCTCTAAAATAACCCGACGCTTCTTGTGGGCGTTGACCGCCCGCTTCACACGTGCCACGTGCGTACTCCTTAATTCTTCGTCCCAAGCCAAACATGCCTGAGAAGGCTTCTATGGTGAACCGAAATGTCCCGGTTCGAATGACTTGTACTTAGATGCCCAGCATCCGCTTGATGACCTTGGTGTCTGCCTTTGAGACAATCTGGTCACTCGCGAGACGACGGGTCAGCGTGCTGGGCTTGTGCTCCAGGTAGTGACGGCGGTTAGCCTGCTGGCGCTTCAGCTTGCCGCTACCGGTCAGCTTGAAGCGCTTCTTGGCGCCACTGTGGGTCTTCATCTTCGGCATATTAACCGATCTCCTTACGTATCCACCGGCGCTGCCTGTGGTTCTTGGTACAGCAACCGGTGAGGTCACTGGTGGGTGTTCGAGGCTGTCCCTACAGGCCGAAGCCGTACGGGCTAGCTCTTGCTTTCCTGGCTGGGCGAGGGCGTGTCAGCACTCGTCTTGCCAGCAGGTTTGGGTGATGCAGCTGGCTTGGCGGCCGGCTTCGGTACAGCCTTGGCCGCGGGTTTCGGCGCAGCCGTTGGCTTGGGCATTGCCGCAGGCTTCGGTGTTGCTACCGGCTTAGCAGCCGACGGCGTTGCTACTGCAGCAGGCTTGGCTGCGGACGGTGTTGCGGCCGGTTTTGCAGCGGCAGGTGCCGCAGCAGACTTAGCAGCCGACGGCGTTGCTGGAGACTTTGCAGCAACTGGCCGAGCCGGTGCAGCAGCTCGCGGTGCCGCCTTGGCAGTTGCCGGCCGAGCCGGAGCCGCCTTGGGTGCTGCCGCAGCCGTCGGCGCCTCCGCAACGGGCGCCTCCGCAACGGGTGCCTCTGCAGGTGCTGGCGTTTCCGCGGGCTCCGGTGCCTCGCTGCGGGCCGGTGAAGAACCCAGTTGCAGGCCGTCCGGCAACAAGTCAGCCAATGACTGCGTCATCGGTGCCTTGTTGTCCTTGTCCACGTCTACACGCGCCTTGCCGGAGGCCACTGACTCGTTCTTGGCCTTGTCATCGGCACGCTGAGCTGCGCGACGTGCTTCAGCCTTGGCCTCAGCCTTGTTCTTGGTGGGGCCAATGACCATCACCATGTTGCGGCCGTCAATGCGCGGGCTGGACTCAACCAGACCAACCTCGGCAACGTCGTCGGCGAAGCGTTGAAGCAAACGAATGCCCATTTCGGGGCGCTGCTGCTCACGGCCACGGAACTGGATCATGGCCTTAACCTTGTCACCAGCACCGAGGAAGCGAAGGGCATGGCCGCGCTTGGTCTCATAGTCATGAGTATCGATCTTCAACCGGAAGCGAATTTCCTTCAGAACCGTGTTGGTCTGGTTCTTGCGGGCTTCGCGGGCCTTCACGGCGGCTTCGTACTTGTACTTGCCAAAATCCATGAGTTTGCACACCGGCGGCTTGGCCGACGGTGCTACCTCAACAAGATCCAGGTCCGACTCAGCGGCAAGGCGTAGGGCATCTTCAATGCGGACAATGCCTACCTGCTCACCTGCTGGTCCTACCAACCGCACCTCTGGGACGCGGATCCGATCGTTGATTCTTGGCTCGCTAATGTGTAACTCCTGTGTTCGAAAAAGGCTTATGCCGACACCAGCCAACAGAGAAGGCCTCCGAATGCTGGTGCAATCGAAGGCCTCATTTAAGGTTCGGTAAGCGCTAGGTCCATCAGGACTACGCCAAGTTCGCTAACGAACTTGCCGACCAGTACCCGGGAGCTCAAACTGGAATCCAGCAGGCCAACAGGTGGGAGAGTTCTCCGCTTGCAAACTGAATTTTCACCATTGCACCGTGTGTTGCAACCAATATGTTGGGCAACGCGCACAAATCGTGACATTCAGTCGGTCTGTGACAAGCTTAGCAGTATGAGCACCCCAGCCGAAAATCCCGTTTCCAACGATTCCACCAGCCAACTTCGCGACATTGCCGAGGTGCCTGCCGTAGAGGTCATCACCACCGCTGCAGTTCACCTGATGAGTGCAGCCGCTGTGAAGTGCGGCTTGGCGGATGACGCCAATGCCGAAGAGCTCAAGGATCTGGACGAGGCGCGGAAACTCATTACCGCTCTGGCCGGATTTGTCACCGCCGCGGCACCGGAAATCGGCAGCCAGCATGCGGGTCCGTTGCGTGACGGTTTGCGCTCCCTGCAGTTGGCTTTCCGCGAGGCGTCCACTATTCAGGATGCCCCCGGCAAGGGCCCGGGCGAGAAGTTCACGGGCCCGGTCAACTAGTTCCGATTACCGCCTCGCACGTTGAGCCGGCCGAAAGGATTTTAGGACAAGCCCGACGGCGGCCAACAGGAACGCAACAATTCCCACCGCAGCAAATCCGCCCCACGGGCCAACGGCGTCGATCACGGCGCCGCCAGCCGGGGCGCCCATGGCGCTGCCAAACGTCAACGCCGAACCGTACCAGCCCATCGCTTCTCCCCTGCGATTCTCAGCTACAGTGTCCGCGATCCGTTCAGCGCTGGCAGATAGCACCGGCGCACACAACAGCCCTGCGGGGATGGACAGCAGTGCAAGGCTCCAAGAATTCCAGGCAAAGCCGATGGGGATGGTCAACAGGGACATCCCTGCCAGCAACCAGAGCGGATCGATGCGGCGATGGAGCCCACCGTAGACCAACCCACCTACCACCGAGGCAGCGCACCAAAAGAAGAACACCAGGCCTATTTGGTCTGCGTTACCCGTCAGCCCACGTAGCGCCGCAACCATTCCAACCTCGGTACCAGAGAGCACTAGCCCCGTACCAACCGTGGCGCCAAGCACAGCAATGATTGCCAGATTGAGCCAGGATAGGTTGCCACGCCAACGGCGAGCCACAGTGGTGAAGACGTTGGCTCCGGCAAAGGAGCTGCTGCTCATGGCCTCCATGGGCGCTAGCTCCTCCATGGATGCCAGCTCATCGTCACAGTCCTGCTGGTAACTACCCCGTTGGCCAGAACGGGTAGGCGGGTTGAACCACATCAGCAGCAGCCCAGCCAAGGCAGACGCGATGCCCACCACAATGAGACCCCACGAGGTATTAACAGCCGTGGCTAGCACCACACCCAGCGCCGGGCCAACCATGAACGTTAGTTCTGCCCCCACCGAGTCAAGGGCGTAGGCAGTACGCCGTTGTTCGGTGGAGACCATAACTCCCAAGGATTGGCGCACCACAGAAAAG
>JABBNV010000188.1:0-5302 GCA_019352125.1 Acidobacteriota bacterium
TGGAATGACACCGGTCGCGTAGAGGTCGGTGGCGAGGCCGCGGAGCGCGCACAGGGCGGCACGCTGCGTGAAGGGGACGTATGAGATGCGGGCTACCCCGAGTTCTTGCAGTTCGGCTGCGGGCAGAGCACCGTGCCCCTTGTCATGGCCGGGCCGACTTCAGGCCGGTGTGACGGTGGGGGTACCGTCCTGGTCGACGTCAATCCTGAAGGTGCGGTCTCCGGCGCGGAGGCCCGCAACGCTGAATGCGCCGTAGGGGGTGGGGACGCTGGCGGCTGCGGTGGGCAATGCTCCTGGACCTTGGGGTGTGAGTCGGAGCGTTGCGAGCATCATTGGTATGACGGACGCGGCTGCCCAGGCCTGCGGGCGGCACGAGGCAGGGTAGGGCAGCGGTCCTCCCTGATCGAGCGTGTGGCCCGAGAAGAGCTCGGGAAGGCGGTAATTGAAGGCTTCGGCGGCGGTCAACAGCCCGGCTCCGAGGCGTGCCGCTTCCGCGGTATGCCCAGTTTGGGCGAGACCTTCGAGGATGAAAGCGGTGTCGTGGGTCCACACGGAACCTGCGTGGTACCGCAAGGGCCAGTATCCGCCGTTGCCGGTGTCCAGGGTACGGACGCCGAATCCGGAGAACATGCTCGGGTGCATTAGTCGGGCGGCGACGACAGCCTCTTCCTCAGCTGAGAGTATGCCGGTGCCGAGCAGGTGTCCCATGTTGCTTGCCACGCCGTCGACCGGGCGTTTATCCTTGTCCAGTGCGATGGCGGGGTAGCTTCCCAGGTCATCGCTGCACCAGAAAAAGGTGTGGAATTTCTGGGCGAGGTCTTTGGCGTAGACCCGCCATTCGTCGACTCCGGGGCGGCCGAAGGCTTCGAGCAGGTCGGCGGCGTTGACCGCGGCCTGATAGGCGTAGCCCTGTACTTCCGCCAGTGCTATCGGACCGGTCGCGAGGGAGCCGTCGTTCCAGCGGATGGAGTCGCCGGAGTCCTTCCAGCCCTGGTTGGCCAGCCCGTGCCCGGTGAGATCGATGTATTCGAGGAAGCCGTCGCCGTCGGCATCTGCCCAGTCCCGGAGCCACACCATAGCTGCTTCGAGGTTGTCCAGCAGGGCGTGGACCTCGGGCTCCGGCATGCCCCATTTCCAGGCGTCGTGGAGGAGGGAGACCCACAGCAGCGTGGCGTCCACGGTGCCGTAGTACACGGGCGGGAGGCGGAGTTCGGCGTTGCTGCCGTCGGGCGGGAGGCGCAGTTCGCCGCGGCGTACCTCGTGGAGGATTTTGCCGGGCTGCTCGGCTGTTTCCGGGTCATTCTTGCTGCCCTGGCGGGCGGCGAGAGTGCGCAGGGTGCCCCCCGCCAGCGCCGGATCCACGGGAAGCAACATCCGTGCGGCGATGAGCGAGTCCCGGCCGAACAGGGTGAAGAACCACGGAGCGCCGGCGGCGAGAAAGGTGTCTTGCGGCGAGTCCGTGGCGGACATGCGCAGTCCTTCGAGGTCCGCCAGTGCACGGTCGGCCAAAGCTGCCAGCCGCGGATCCTGCGCCCGGACCCGAAGCGCAGCCGGGGCCGGGGTGCCCGCAGCGGTGAAGGGGGCGACGCTGTCGCGGGCTTCGACAGACCATCCGACCGTGGCGGATCCCCGGGCCGGGATTTTCACTTCCCAGCGCAGACGAAGCCGGCCATTTTCCTGTTCAGCCGTGGAGTTCGGTGCGCTGATGGCCGAGCTGACAGCTCCCGCCGAGGCATGCCAGAGACCTCCGCGGGACACCGGGGCGACCGGGTGCGCCGGTCCGCCGGATTTCACGGAATCCATGGGGGAGAAATCGGATCCGATTTCGATTTCAATTACTGTCGTGATGTCGTGGCCGAGGTCAGAGCGCAGCACGATGTCCTCGCGGAGCTTGCCAGTGCCGACGGCCCGGCGGCGGCTGAGGCTGACCAGCGGATCATTTCCCTCTTCTCCCAGGGTCCGGACGAGGGCCTCGAAAGATGCGGACGCGCCCCGTGCCGAGCTCACCCCGATCGCCTCGGGTTCTTCCCCGTTGACAGTGAGCACAGCCTGGTCGATCACCCGGGTGTCGGCGCAGTAGATGCCCTGGACCCCGGCGCGGCGGATCTGGCCGTCCTGTCCGGACCAGGCCTGCACTGGGGCGGACAGAAGGACGTTCAAATCGTGAAGAAAAGGCTGCCGATCGTTCATTGGATCCTCTTGGGCGCAAGGCCGCTGGTATTGGGCACTGGATGTGCCGGGGACGGGAACTGTGGGGGAAAGGAGCGATCCTCGACCGACGGATCCGCCGGAGGGGAGTGACTTTTAGGGGCCAGCTTGACAGTGGTCAATCTCACATTCATGATGAAGTCATTCACTTTTGATCGTTCAAATTCATTTATACAGGAAATTTTGAACGATCAAAAGTGGTTACCTATCCGCAGCTGACGTCTGGCCCCGCACCGGGCCGCAGGAGGATTTCATGGCATCGAGGCCGACTCTGGTGAGCGTGGCCGCTCAGCTTGGGCTTTCCCGGCAGACGGTTTCGAATGCCATCAACGCACCCGAGCGTGTCAATCCGGAGACGCTGAAGCGCGTCCGGGAGGTGATCGCCGCCTCCGGGTACCGGCCCAATGCCGCGGCCAGGCAGCTGCGGACCCGGCGTTCCCGGAATCTGGGGTTCCGGCTTTTTCCAACGGTGGATGGCATCAATGGCGCCATCATGGACCGTTTCCTGCATTCCTTGACGGAGAACCTGCAGCTTCACGGTTACCGTATGACGCTTTTTGCTGCCTCGAGCGATCGGGCCGAAATTGACTCGTACGGGGAACTGCTTGAGACCGCTGATCTGGATGGCTTTATCCTGACCGGCACCCACCATGGTGATGAACGGGGGCGCTGGCTGATGGAGCGGGAGGTCCCCTTTGTCGCCTTCGGCCGGCCCTGGAGCACTGATGATAGTGGATGCCCCTATCCGTGGGTGGATGTGGACGGCCGGGCCGGGACGGCCGAGGCCACAGCAGACCTCCTGGGAAGGGGACACCGGCGCATTGGTTTCCTCGGCTGGCCCGAGAGTTCCGAGGTCGGAGCTAACCGCCGTTCCGGCTGGGAAGCTGCACTCTCTGGTGTCCTGGCGCCCGGGGAGCTGAAATCACTGTCCGTGGGTGTTCCTGACGGCATCCGCGACGGGGCGGCCGGTGCGCTGAAATTGCTCGCAAACGGGGCCACCGCCATCGTGTGCGCGAGTGACTCGTTGGCGCTGGGAGCATCGGAACAGCTCAGGACCGCTTCTCCCGGCGTCCCGCCGGCTGTTATCGGTTTCGATGACACCCCGGTCGCTGCCGCGGTGGGCATGAGCAGCGTTGCCCAGCCGGTCGAGGAGGCCGCCCGGCACATTGTAAAAATCATGCGCGGCCTTCTTGAAGGTCCTGCCGAGCGGTCCGAACCGGCCGCGCATGTCCTGCTCGCGCCCCGGTTGGTGCTGCGTGATAGCGGGGGCCCGCTGGCGACTCCGATAGCACTCTGACGAACCCGGAACCTGCACCGAAAATTCTTACCTCTTCCGTCTCTGACCCGTGCCCGATGAAGGGCGCGTTCTTCCATAACAAACAAGGAGCTCCATAATAATGAACACATCCCGCCGTTCCCGGCTCGCCGCCGCCATCACCCTCTCTCTGGTCGGGGCACTGGGCCTGAGCGCCTGCGGCTCGGGTTTCAGCAGCCCGGCCGCCACCGGCACGGCCGCCGCCACCGGGTCGGGGCCCGTCAGCGTGCTCATCGCCAGTTCGGGAGACGCAGAAACGGCAGCCGTAAAATCTGCTGTAGCAGACTGGTCAAAGACATCAGGGACCACGGCGTCCGTGAACGTTGCTTCGGACATGGCTCAGCAGCTCAGTCAAGGCTTTGCCTCAGGCAAACCCGCAGACGTCTTTTACCTCTCCCCCGACCAGCTCGCAGGCTATGCATCCAACGGCTCACTAGAACCCTACGGAGATTCCCTTCCCAATAAGAGCGACTTCTACCCTGAACTCACCAAAGCATTCACATACAACGGCAAGCTCTACTGCGCACCTAAGGACTCATCAACCCTCTCACTGGTGATCAACACGGACATGTGGAGAGCTGCCGGACTGAGCGATGCAGACATCCCCACCTCGTGGGATCAGCTGGAAAGCACGGCCAAGAAGCTCACCACAGGCAAGACCGTTGGCCTGACCTTCAGCCCCGAAATTGCACGCATCGGCGCATTCATCCCTCAAGCCGGCGGCTCATTAGTAAGCGCGGATGGAAAGCGCGCAACCGTCAATAGCGATGCCAACGTGCAAGCACTGACTTTCGTCAAGAAGCTCCTCACCGATGGATCAACCAAATACTCCTCAGACCTCGGCGCGGGCTGGGGTGGAGAAGCTTTTGGTAAGGGCCTCGCCGCAATGACAATCGAAGGTAACTGGATCGGCGGGGCCATGTCCAAGGACTACCCCACCATCAAATACCGCACGGTAGAACTCCCCGCTGGCCCTAAAGGCAAGGGAACACTTGAATTCACCAATTGCTGGGGCATTGCCGCAGACAGCAAAAATAAGCCTGCCGCAGAGAAACTCGTCCAGCAACTGACCAGCACGCAAACCGAAAACGGGTTCGCCAAGGCCTTTGGCGTCATGCCCTCCATCAAGTCTGCCGCCGGCCAGTTCAAGAAGGACTTCCCCGACCAGGCCGCCTCACTTGCAGGAACCCAATACGCTCAAACCCTGCCCGCACAGGCCGGAGCAGCGGATGTCATCAAGGACTTCAACGCCAAGCTTGCCACGCTAAAGACGTCTGATCCAAAGACCATCCTGGACGCTATCCAGCCGGAGATGACAGCGATCCTTTCAAAATGACTGCGTCCGCTCTGACCCGGCGGCGTTCTGGAATCCACGGAAAACAGAACGCCACCGGTTGGCTCTTTACCTCCCCGGTACTGATCATTCTTGGCCTGTTCTTGGTGCTACCGGTAGCCATGGCTGCCTGGGTCAGCGTCTCCGACTGGACAGGCCGTGGCAGCCCCTTCGCCAGCACAACGCACTTCGTGGGCGGGGCCAACTACGCCGCCATACTCTCTGGCGGCGGGCTGGCCGAACGGGACTTTGGGACAGCCCTACGCAACAACTTCTACTACGTCATCCTCGTCGTCCCGTTGCAGACAGCGCTATCTCTATTCCTTGCCGTCCTTGTTAACCGTCGCATGCTGAAAGGACGGGGGTTCTTCAGAACAGCGTTCTACTTTCCCTCGGTGACTAGCTCAGTTGCCATTACCGTGCTGTGGCTGTTCCTCTTTAGGGCA
>JABBNV010000188.1:5312-5662 GCA_019352125.1 Acidobacteriota bacterium
CGCTCCTGGGAGCCACCGGTCCAAACTGGTTCCAAGACCCAGACGGCGTCATTCACCTTCTGGCCCAAGCCATCGGCATCACCAACCCGCCTGCTGCCCTACAAACGGGAACTTTGCTGGGTGTGAGCTGGTGGGACTGGCTCTCCGGTCCCTCAGTGGCAATGTCTGCTTTCATCCTCATGGCGATCTTCACCACCTCGGGAACGTTCATGCTTTTGTTCATTGCTGCCCTGCAAAACCTCCAGGGCGAGCTCGAAGAAGCAGCAATGCTCGACGGGGCAACTGGCTGGCAGCGCTTCTGGTTTGTTACCGTGCCAATGCTCCGACCCACCCTCTTCAATTTTATAAAC
>JABBNV010000189.1:0-1173 GCA_019352125.1 Acidobacteriota bacterium
CAGCAGCCAGCCTTCCAGAATGGCGGGCACGCCCGCGTCCCAGCCTGAAACGCGCACCACGCCGCCATTGGAAAGGACGACGACGGTGCGCGGGTTGGCATCCACCACGGCTGCCAGCAGCTCGGTTTGCTCGCTAGGAAGATCAAGGTGGGTGCGGTCGAAGCCCTCGGATTCTTCTCCGGCGGGGAGGCCAAGGAATACTACAGCTACCTCCGCATTTGCTGCCGCGTCTACTGCCTGCACCTTTAGCTCAGTGGAATCCGCGCCGTCTAGTGTATAACCGGCGGCAAAGGTGACATCGCTGGCTGTGCGGGAGATTTCCTCCAGTGCATTGTCCAGTTGGGTGGGATTGATCAGTGAGCTGCCGGCTCCTTGATAGCGCGGCGTCCGGGCAAATTCGCCAATCACCGCTATCTTGTCCGACGACGCCAAAGGGAGGATGCCGCCATCGTTCTTTAACAGCACAATGCTGCGGCCGGCAACTTCGCGAGCCAAGGTGTGGTGGGCGGCCTTGTCATAGGTGGCGGAGCTGTCCGCGCCAGCCACAGCCTTATCCACCAATTCCTGGATGCGCTGGGCCGCGATGTCCAGGGCGGATTCTTCAAGGCTGCCGTCCGCAATCGCGGCGACAATCTGGGCGTCGGTCACGCCGCCGCTGGCAGGCATTTCAAGATCCAGGCCGGCAGCCAGCGCAGCTAACCTGTTGTTCACGGCTCCCCAGTCCGAGACCACCAGACCGTCAAAACCCCATTCCTTGCGCAGCACCGTGGTCAGCAGCCACGGATCCTCAGAGGCGTAGACGCCGTTGATCTTGTTGTAGGAACACATCACTGTCCACGGCTTGGCCTCGGTGACCACGCGGTGGAATCCGCGCAGGTAAATCTCGCGCAGGGGGCGCTCGTCAATGTCCGCACTGACGCGCAGCCGGTCCGTTTCCTGGTTGTTCGCGGCAAAGTGCTTCAGGGAGGCGCCCACACCTTGGCTTTGCAGGCCGTTGACCAGCGCCGCGCCCAGTATTCCGCTGATGAGCGGATCCTCGGAGAGGTATTCAAAGTTGCGCCCGCCCAGAGGTGAGCGTTTGATGTTGATGCCCGGGCCCAGCAACACGGCCACCCCCTCGGCCTTGCACTCTTCGCCCAGAGCCACGCCCACACGCTGTAGCAGCTCCGGATC
>JABBNV010000189.1:1183-5396 GCA_019352125.1 Acidobacteriota bacterium
GAGCCCATGGCGGCAGCGGGCGGGAAGCACGTGGCCGGAACGCTATCCGAGAGCCCCAAGTGATCCCCGGCGGCGCGCTGCTTGCGGACGCCGTGCGGCCCGTCAGTCAGCAAAAGTGCGGGGATACCTGCGCGCTCTACTGGCTTGGTGTGCCAGAAACTGGCACCGCTGGTGAGGGATGCTTTTTCCTCGGTGGTGAGAGAGGAGAGTGCGGTTGTTGCCTTAGTCATGGAGGCTCCTTAGTAGGTAATGGAAGTCTAGTTGGATCAGCTGTGGCTGTTGCTGGACATCAGCGAAGGGAACGTGGCGCCCGGTATGGCATCAGGGCGCTGAGCGGTTCTTGGACGAAGTTGAAGCCAAATTTGCACCATGATCCAGGCCAGCTTGAGTTGCACCGGGCCGCAGCCAAATCCCATTCCAATCAGGGACAACCCGTCCACCAGTGAACCCAGCACCAGCCAGGGCACTGCGCCCCAGATGAGAAAGAGCGAGACGTTGGGGGAAGCATCCAGATCAGCAGTTTCCGGAGCCGGTCGTCGATGCAGATGGCCGAAATATGGACCTATCCCCAAGGAGTTGCTAAGCGTGTGGAGGTCCCGGCGTGCGGCCTGAGCCTTTCAGGACTGGTTCAGCTCGACGCGGACAAGCTCGCCGTCGTCATCAAAGCGCTGGCTGATGAGCTGCAGGTGCGGTGGTTGCTTGACCCTGGCGTGGATATGGCCGAATATCTTGACTACGTGTTGAAACTGTTGGGCAGCGTCTCGCCGGTCAGTCAGAGTTTGGGGAAGCCATGAGCCAGTACCGTCACATTGCTGCACTGGGGAGTTCCTTTGCTGCGGGCCCGGGCATTGAGCCGATGGTGGATGCGGACGCACTTCGCTCCAGCAACAACTATGCGCATCTGTTGGCTGCAAAACTCAACGCACTGCTGACTGACTTGAGTGTTTCCGGCGCTACCACTGCCACCATCCTTGATGTCCCGCAGCTGACGATGACCGGCGTCGAATTTCCTCCGCAAATACAGGGCCTGCCCGCAACTGCAGACCTGGTCACCATCACCGCGGGCGGCAATGACCTGCAGTTCGCCGGCTCCATGCTGTTCGAGGCGTGGTCCCGCACGGACGCGAGTAGCCCGCTCGTTGCCATGATGGCTCCCGAGTTTCCCCACGGCATCCCGCTACCCACGGAAGAATCCATTGCGGCCATGGCGGAAGGGCTGATCCGGGTAGTCACTGGGGTACATCTGCGGGCCGCCAACGCCCGGGTGGTGCTGGTGGACTACCTGACTGTGCTCAACAACTCCAGTGTGCAAGGCCACGATTGGCCCTGCACACTGGAGCAGACGGCGAAATTTCGTCAGATTCAGGATGCGATTGCCCGCGGCTTTGAACTTGCTGCCGAGCGCTCCGATGCTGATCTCCTACGCGCTTCGGAACTCAGTCAAGACCATGGACTCGGCTCAGCGGAGCCATGGGTTTTTGGATTCCAGCCGTCCATCGAAAAGACGGTCTCGTCATTCCATCCCAACCAGAAGGGCATGGCCGCCGTCGCTGATGCATTGGCTCAGCTGCTGGGGGAGTAGTCGGAGGTCGCCTAGTTTGTGGCGGCCGAAATGTAGGCGCTTGCGTTCTGCCCGCCGAACACGTACATCGAATCAACAGCAATGGTTCCCATCACCTGATCGCCTTCGGGGGTGGCGTTCAACCGCCAGTCTGCCTCCTTCGTGAGGTTGAACAAATCCACAAACAGGGCCCCATCAGCGTGAGCCTGCTCAATCATGGTTTTCACCCACCCAGCCTGCGTGATCCAATCAGAGGTGGTCGCGTAGAACGGTGGGCTGGCGGGCCAGTCATATACCCACGAACCCCACGAGCCGTAGCAGGGGCCACCGGTATTGAAGAAGCTGTCCGGACGGTCCACAGACGCAGTCTCAGCAATTCCCCATGGCTTCCCACCGGCTAGAGACTTGATCTGAGTCACTGCGGAGCTAAAAATGTCGGAATACGACTGCCACCCGCACGTGCCAGGATTCAGGGTGTCCGCCCAGTTGAACCCGTCCAAAGCCAACACATCTACGAAGCCGCTACCCGGATAGACAGAGCTGAACTGGACGGTGTTGCCATAGATGTCAGCACCGTAGACGAGTGGGTTCCACACCATCTTCACCGCAGGGGCAACCTTCTTCTTGATCGCATATACGTGCTTCCACATGGCCAAATAATCAGCGGCGGTGTTCCCACCATTCGTACTCACCGACCAGGGACGCCCCGCATCATTCATCTCCGGGGCGAACCTGACCAGGACGGAACCCTTGCCGGCCGCCGCCTGGGCTTGCTTCAGCCAACTGGTGATGTAGCTGTCGTAGGCGCCGGCGGTGATCTTGGTGGGTTTGAATGCCGGTTGCGTCGTTGAACTCACGGCAGAATCCCACGGCTCCCAGGCAATCAACAACGCCGCACTGCGGGCCTGCGCTGCAGCAGCGTAGTCGGCGGGGAATACTGAACTGCCAGCGAAGTCAACGTACGTGGATAGCATCCCATTCTGTTTGCCGAGCGCCGCCTCATCCGTGGGGACGGTGGCAAAATTCTGTGAGGCCCACCCCACAACCGTCTGCCCCGAATACGTTGTTGACGTGGCGGCCTCGGTTGTGGTGGGAGTATGGCTCTTGGCAGGGGTTGCCGTCGCTGCTGTGACAACCCCAACACTCAGAAGCCCCGCAGTGAGTAGTCCTATGATGATGGATCGAATAGGCAACATGGTGATGCTCTCCAGAAGAATCGAAAATGGTTTGCTTCAGCAGAGCACGCGCAGACGCCTCTTGGGTTTCCTGGAGATTACATTACGTCTTGAGACTGGACGTGCCCCTTTGTCTCCGCCCAGTCAGAACACCAAAACCGGTGAGGTTAACCTGTTTTCGTGGACACCTTGACTAGCGGGATCGCGAGGTGGCCTAGGGCTTGGGTCCAGCCGGCCGTGTTCACTCCCTCGATGAGGTGATTACCTGTTGATTCTTTGTTCGCCTTCAGGCTCTTCCTCTTTTCGCTGGAACGCTTGTCTTCGACGTTGCAGATGGCCAGCCAGAGCAGTTTCACCACCGACTACTCTGTGTTGCCAACTACCAGTACTTAGTGTTACCGTCTACTTGTAGTCAGTGACACTGAGTAGATGGAGATTGACCGTGGCCAATCAGATGACGGAGATGCTCAAGGGCACGCTGGAGGGCATTGTCCTCCAAGTCCTGGCGACAAGGCCAGCGTACGGCTATGAGATCACGGCGCGACTGCGTGAGCAGGGCTTCTCCGACCTCGTCGAGGGGACCGTGTACGCGTTGCTAATCAGGATCGAGCAGCGGGGGTTCGTGGATGTCCAGAAGGTGCCGTCGGAGAAGGGTCCGCCCCGCAAGGTGTACTCACTCAACACGAAGGGGCGCGAACAGCTCGGAGAGTTCTGGAGGGCGTGGAGCTTCCTCTCGGAAAAAATCGGCAAGCTCCAGATTGAACAATCAGAAGGAGAGAACTGACATGGTTGCAAAGTGGATCGAGACCCTCACCGGCTCGCTCGAGCAGAAGAAGCAGTACCGGCAGGACAAGGCCCGGATCGATGATCTGCCCGAGCCATATGGCAGCTCGGCGAAGGCGATGCACCGCTACCTCACCTACTCCGGGGGCATCACCGACGGTGACACACTGATCACGATGTTCACCGACCTTGCCGACCTGTGGGAGCGCGCCGCAACTGACAAGACGCCGTTGCGCGACATCGTCGGAGACGACCCGGTCGAGTTCGCGGAGGCCTTCGCGCAGGCGTACATCGGCAAGCAGTGGATCGACAAGGAGCGTGCTCGCCTGACGAAATCGATCGAAGAGGCGGAACGGGAGGAGCGGAAGTGATAGCCGCCGAACCCGCGATTCGAGTCCAGGGACTGCAGAAGTCCTTCAAAGACCTGCACGTACTGCAAGGCGTCGACTTCGACGTCGCGGCCGGGACCATCTTCGCACTGCTCGGCTCAAACGGGGCAGGCAAGACCACAGTGGTCCGCATCCTGTCGACGCTGCTGAAGGCCGACGCGGGCACCTCGACGGTGCACGGCTTCGATGTCGCCGAGAACCCCTCAAAGGTGCGCGAGTCGATCAGCCTGACCGGGCAGTTCGCCGCGGTGGACGAGATACTCACCGGGCGCGAGAACCTCGTGCTGATCGCCAAGCTACGCCAC
>JABBNV010000189.1:5406-5641 GCA_019352125.1 Acidobacteriota bacterium
CCTGAAGAATACGGGGGCGATCGCCGACGAACTGCTCGCCCGCTTCTCGCTCGCCGACGCCGGCGATCGAAAGGCCGGCGAGTACTCAGGCGGGATGCGCCGCCGCCTCGACATCGCGATGAGCCTCATTGGCGAGCCGCCGGTGATATTCCTCGACGAACCCACGACAGGGCTCGACCCCGAGGCGCGCATCGAGGTCTGGAAAACCATCAAGCAGCTCGCCGGTCAGGGAACC
>JABBNV010000190.1:0-821 GCA_019352125.1 Acidobacteriota bacterium
CTGTAATCCTTCGGAGCGTAAGCGCCCTGCGAGTAGAGGCGTCGGTACCGTCCCACCAGTTCGAGGTGTTCCTTGGCTAGCCAGCCCATGAACCACTCTCGAGTGCCGGGGCGCAGGTATAGTGCACCTGCCGTGACGCCTGTGGCTCCGGCTTTTGCCAGTGCAGCAAAGAGTGAATCCAGCGCCTCGTCGCCGTCCGTCAGCCACGGCAAGATTGGCATGGCCATCACACCGCAGGGTAATCCAGCCTCACGGAGTCTGGCGATCAAGGCGAGCCGAGCCTTGGGGGAGGGTGTGCCAGGTTCCAGAGTCCGGCCGAGGGCTTCATCGGTGAGCGCCAGCGAGATGCCCATGCCTATGGACACTTGTGAACCGGCTTCTTTGAGCAATGGGATATCCCTTCCCAACAGAGTGCCTTTGGTGAGGATAGAAAAGGGCGTCCCAGTCTCCGCCAGCGACTTGATAATGCCGGGCATTAGTTTGTAGCGGCCCTCGGCCCGCTGATAGGGGTCAGTGTTGGTGCCCAACGCCACGTGGTGGTGCCCCCACGATGGTTTGGATAACTCCGCCCGGAGCACTCCCGCAACGTTGACCTTCACCACAATCTGCGAATCGAAGTCCACTCCCGCATCCAGATCCAGGTAATTGTGACTCTTGCGGGCAAAGCAATAGACGCAGGCGTGGGAGCAACCGCGGTATGGATTTACTGTCCATTCAAACGGCATCTTTGACCCTGCAGGAACCCTGTTCAGCACTGACTTGCTGGCTACTTCGTGGAAGGTGATACCCGCAAATTCCGGTGTGGTGGTGGATCGCAATAG
>JABBNV010000190.1:831-1931 GCA_019352125.1 Acidobacteriota bacterium
GCGAATTTACCTGTTGCTGGTTCCATCGCATACACATATTCGAACACAGATTCTAATTTGGTTCAAGCTTCTGGTAGATGGCGTAGGGTGAATTCATGATACTGATCACCGGATTTGAGCCCTTCGGCGGGGATGCCTCCAACCCTTCGTGGCCAGCCGCCGTGGGCGCTGTGGAACTTCTCCAGGCCAGCGGAACAGCTGCTGTGGCCGTGGAACTGCCCTGTGCGTTTGGGACTTCCGGCCCAGCCTTGCAGCAGGCCATTGAGCAGTATCAGCCGAGTGTGGTCATCGCCGTGGGCCTGGCTGGAGGGCGAAGCAACGTATCCATAGAGCGAGTCGCCATCAACGTGGACGATGCTCGCATACCGGATAACGCAGGGGACAGCCCCGTGGACACTCCCGTGGTTTCCGAAGGTCCGGCTGCCTATTTCAGTACACTTCCGGTGAAAGCTGCCTTTGCCGCGTTGCGGGATGCGGGTGTGCCAGCAGAGGTTTCCAATACCGCTGGTACCTTCGTCTGCAACCACATCTTCTACGAGCTGATGCACCAGCTCCGGAGTGAATCGGGTCGGGTCAAGGGTGGGTTTGTGCACGTCCCCTATTCGCCGGAGCTGGTGCCTACGGGGAGCAACGCACCGTCCCTGAGCATCGACACTATGGCTGTAGCTGTGCAAATCATTGCCCAAACCGCGTTGACCGTGGAAACTGATCTCAGCATGGCAGCCGGTACATTGCATTAATCCTGCCCCGCATGCATGCTCGTTTTTAGTGTGAAGGTCTGTCAAAGGAGACACAAATGACCAATCTGGCCCAGTTCCTGGTTGATACGGCAGCTAAGTATCCACAAGCGCCAGCACTCAAATTGGACGACGACGTGGTCAACTTCGCCACGCTCGACGCCCTGAGTGCCAAGGTGGCAGGGCTGCTTTCCAGCATGGGCGTGAAGCCGGGGGATCGGGTTGCGTTGGTGAGCCCTAACATTCCGGCCATGGCGGCGATCTACTACGGAATTCTCCGTTTCGGTGCCATTGTGGTTCCACTGAACCCCTTGTTGAAGGCGCGGGAGCTGGAGTATCACTTCAACAACTCAGGCGCCTCGG
>JABBNV010000190.1:1941-5614 GCA_019352125.1 Acidobacteriota bacterium
GAACCGGCCCTGATGGCGACCCTTGCTGCCGCCGAGTCCTTGACCGAAGTGAGCCCCGCCGAGCCCGACGCCACGGCAGTGATTCTTTACACCTCGGGCACCACCGGACGGCCCAAGGGCGCAGAGCTTACCCATCAAAACCTCCGCAGCAATGCCGAGGCCTCGCAGCAAATGTTCAGCACTGGCCCCGGTGACGTGACCTTTGGTGGCCTACCGTTCTTTCACATCTTTGGACAGACATGTGCGCTCAATGCCTCTGTATTTTCGGGAGCCTGCGTGACGTTGCTGCCACGCTTTGACCCGGCCAAGGCTCTGGAGATTATTGAACGGGACAAGGTCACCATCTTCATGGGCGTCCCCAGCATGTACGTGGCCATCTTGCGCAGCCCAGCAGTAGCCAGCACGGACAAGTCCACCCTGCGCGTAGCCGTTTCCGGTGGTTCCCCGTTGCCCGTTGAAATTCTCCACGAGTTTGAGCGCGAGTTTCAGGCAACGCTGTTGGAAGGATACGGCCTCAGTGAAACCAGCCCAGCAGTGTGCTTCAACCAGCTGGACGGTATCCGCAAGCCTGGCTCGGTGGGTACACCCATCAAGGGCGCGCAGCTACGCATCGTGGACCCGGAAGGCAAGGACGTTCCCGACGGCGAATTGGGCGAGATTGCGGTTGCCGGCGAGTTTGTGATGAAGGGGTACTGGAACAACCCGGAGGCCACCGCCGCAGCCATCCCGGACGGCTGGTTCCGCACCGGCGATATCGGCCGCAAGGACGAAGATGGGGTGTTCTTCATAGTGGACCGGCAAAAGGACATGATCCTGCGCGGTGGCTACAACGTCTATCCGCGTGAAATTGAGGAAGTGCTCTACGAGCACCCCGCCGTGGCAGAGGCTGCAGTGGTGGGTGTCGCGGACGAGGCCATGGGCGAAGAAATTGTTGCTGTGGTGGCGCTCAAGGACGGCACGGACCTCTCCGCAGGCGAGGAAGCCATGGCTGCATCGATCAAAGCCTTCGCGAAGGAGCGCGTAGCGGCCTACAAGTATCCGCGCCGCGTGGTGATTGTGGACGCCCTGCCCAAGGGCCCCACGGGCAAGATCCTCAAGCGCGAAATTACCGTCTAGCTCGGGAGGGTGCCTGCTCAGCGGAGCCGGGCCCCCGAGCTGACGGTGCACCTACTTATGCGGCTAGCCGTCAGAAGGCGCCGAGCCGATGCCGGGGCGGGCGGTCTGGGTAGCCGCCGTCGGCAAGGGATGCTTGGCGTTCAAAGAAGTTACAGCTGCCGGGGTTCCCTGTCTGCCACTGTGAATAGACTGCGCACACCGCGTACAGCGGCAGAAACGGCAGCCCCAGGCAGTACGCATACTGGGTGCTGTGTCTGCATTCGTGCGCCAGCAGCCGCGGGTTCGCCGCGATAAACGCTGAATCTGCGCGGAACAGAACTACGTTACCGATGGTGAACGCGCCTGCGTGCGGCAGGCGGGGTCGGTATCCCGTTCCCAGGATCAATGCATCCGGCCCACGGTGAAGTGGCGTTCTGGTGAGAACGGCGACGGCCAACCCCAACGGCGTGGATAAGTTGACCACGTTCGCTACCGCACGCGCCACAATTAACCGCCTACTGAGCCGCTGATGCATGGCTCAAGCCTAACCGTGACCGCCCTGCGCGGAGCTGTTGGAACAAGGGTGGAATCTATGTGTGCGCCCCCTGCACGGTGCCCATTCGAGCAGACACGGCGCGTCCCTTAGACTAGTTTGGGCGGGATTCCGCCGTTCGCTACAGCATATTGTTGAGGACCAACCCCATGAGTTCTACCGAAGTTGCCGGCTCCGGCGCGCTTGACCCGTTGGATGAAGCGGGTGTGAATGCAGCCGTCGAGAATGCCCTGGCCGCGTTTACCCAAGCCAGTTCACTGGAAGAGCTAAAAGAGGCACGTTTGGCGCATGTGGGGGACAAGTCCCCGTTGAGCCTGGCCAACCGTGGCATCGGTGCTCTGGACAAAACTCAAAAGGCGGCCGCAGGCAAGATCCTTGGCGCCTCCCGGGGCCGTGTAGCCAAGGCGCTCGCAGCGCGCACCGAAGAACTCGAGGCGGAAGACGCCGCCCGAATCTTGGTTGAGGAAGCAGTGGACGTCACTGCCGCGCCGCGCCGTCGTCGTGCTGGCGCGCGCCATCCGCTGTCCACCTTGCAGGAACGCGTGAGCGACATTTTTGTGGGCATGGGCTGGGAAATCGCCGAGGGCCCCGAGCTGGAGTCCGAGTGGTTCAACTTTGATGCCCTGAACTTCAAACCGGATCACCCCGCTCGCGAAATGCAGGACACGTTCTTCGTGGAGCCGCCGCAAGCACACTTGCTGCTGCGCACGCACACCTCGCCTGTCCAGGTGCGCTCTATGCTGGAGCGGGACTTGCCCATTTACGTGCTGTGCCCGGGCAAGGTGTTCCGCACCGATGAGCTGGATGCGACGCACACGCCGGTGTTCCACCAGTTCGAGGGGCTGGCGATCGACAAGAAGCTGTCCATGGCTGATTTGCGCGGAACGCTGGAGCACTTTGCACGCCAAATGTTCGGGGCCGAGGCGCAGATTCGGCTACGTCCCAACTACTTCCCCTTCACCGAGCCCTCTGCAGAGCTGGATATTTGGCATCCTGGTGCCAAGGGCGGCCCGCAGTGGATTGAATGGGGTGGCTGTGGCATGGTCAACCCGAATGTGCTCCGCGCGGCAGGCATCGATCCGGAGGAGTACTCCGGTTTTGCCTTTGGCATGGGCATTGAACGCACCCTTATGTTCCGCAACGAGGTTGGGGACATGCGGGACATGATTGAGGGCGATGTACGGTTCAGCGAGCACTTCGGGATGGAGATCTAGGCATGCGTATTCCACTGTCCTGGTTGCGTGAATTCGCACAGGTACCCGCTGAGGCTACGGCCGAGGATGTCATGGCCGAGCTGGTCAAGGTTGGTCTGGAAGAAGAGGCCGTCCACCGCCCCACTGACACCCTTTCGGGGCCGATCGTGGTGGGTCAAGTTCTCTCTCTGGAGAAGGAACCTCAGTCCAACGGCAAGACTATCAACTGGTGCCAGGTTCGGGTTGTGCCAGAAGGTCAGCCGCAAACGCTGACCGAAGAGGGCATCGATCCCTCCGGTGTGCAGGGCATTGTCTGCGGTGCGCACAACTTTGTAGTGGGGGACAAGGTAGTAGTGACGCTGCCCGGTGCCGTTCTGCCCGGAGACTTCCGGATCTCCGCGCGCAAGACGTACGGCCATCTCTCGGCAGGCATGATCGCCTCTGTGCGTGAGCTCGGGATTGGTGACGATCACGACGGCATCTTGGTGCTGTCCACTCTCGGTTTGGACCCCGAGGTGGGGACGGACGCAATAGAGCTGCTGGGCCTTTATGACCAGGCCGCTGAGATCAACGTGACCCCGGACCGCAGCTACTGCTTCAGCATCCGCGGAGTGGCGCGTGAGTACGCCCACGCTACCGGAACTCGGTTCATTGACCCGGCCGGCGCCGTTATTGTTTCAGCTATTACCGGCGCTGGCTACCCTGTCCGCATCGAAGACCAAGCGCCCATTTACGGCGTTCCCGGCTGCGATCGTTTTGTGGCCCGCACAGTGCGCGGCATCAATCCAGCTGCACCGACGCCGCCGTGGATGTCATCGCGGCTGCGACTGGC
>JABBNV010000191.1:0-395 GCA_019352125.1 Acidobacteriota bacterium
GTGTGCTTGGCTGCCGCTTCTCGGGTTCTGAAGCCTGTGTCCAGGGCTTGCTCACCCAGGAGCCACATAATTACGATGAGGCCGTCCTTTTCAACGAATTTTCCAGCCATGCCGCTTTCTGTACGGATCTCCGTGAGCGATTCCGCGGGGATGAAGACGTCCGGTACGCCATCCCGGTTGAGCAAAACACCGGATTCGAAAACAAGTAGGACGGCACGGGTGCGCAGCCCCAGCTGTTGCACAGCCACGCGATCCAACCAGTCTCCCGAGGTAGTGGTAGCAACATAGGTGCCCTCGGCGCTGAAGAGCTCATTGCCCAAGTTGGCTGGCATGGCTGGCAGCTTCTCTAAATCGGCGTGCCGTTTAAGCCGGTTGCTCCAGCCCCACCCGAGCAA